>JBFMGN010000141.1:0-7349 GCA_040752435.1 Spirochaetota bacterium | reverse complement strand
AGCGTCGTTTATGGTTACCTTGACCTCTCCGTAATTCGCTATGGTTGCATCGGCCACTACCATTAAGGCTGCGAGGAAAGTTGCAAGAGCAGTTATTGCACCGACACTTATTATTAAGCTTGCGACCGGAAACATAAACTATCCTGTTTAATTATTAACTGATATTAATCATACCTGAAAAACCCATGAAGGCCAGGGCCATCATCCCAGTGATAATCAGTGTTATCCCTGCCCCTTCCAATCCTTTGGGCACCCGCGCCCGGGCGATTTTTTGTCGTATTCCCGCCATAGCAAGAATGGCCATCATCCAGCCGAGGCCGCTTCCCAACCCGAACATGAAGGACGACAACAGATCGTAATTCCTGATTATCATAAAGAGGCTGGCACCGAGGATGGCGCAGTTAACGGTGATCAGGGGCAGAAATATACCGAGGGCCGCATAGAGACTTTCAGATACCCGTTCGATAATCATTTCAACAATCTGGACGAAGGCCGCGATTACAATAATAAAGACTATAAACCTGAGATAATCCAGGTCCAGGGGCAGGAGAACATATTTATATACAATCCAGTTTAACGGAGCGGTGACGGCCATCACAAAGGTAACGGCCACCCCAAGACCCAGGGATGTTTTAAGTTCCCGGGATATTGAAAGGAAAGAGCACATGCCAAGGTAGTTTGCCAGAAGGATGTTATTGGTAAAAATAGATGCAAAAAAGATGGCTATCGGATAAAAACCGCTGTTCATTGCTTTTTCTCTCCTTCCGGCTTCATAATAAGTCCTTTAACAATCCAGATAAAAACAGCCAGCATGAAGAACGCGCCGGGCGGCATAATCATGATAGACCAGTTGGTCCACCAGCTTCCCGACACCTTGAAACCCAGAATTGTACCTGCTCCAAGGAACTCCCTGAAAAAGGCGATTATCAACAGCACGTATGAATAACCCATCCCGGACATAAGGCCGTCGATAAGGGATATCCCGGCGGGATTTGACAATGCAAAAGCCTCCGCCCTGCCCATTATAATGCAGTTGGTAATAATAAGTCCGACATAAGGTCCAAGCTGGCGGGATATATCCGGCAGAAAGGCTCTTAAGACGATATCGACAATTATTACATACGCGGCCATGATAAGGGTTTCGACCATCATGCGGATCCTGGCCGGTATCAGCTTGCGCAGAAGAGAAATGGTAAAACTTGAGAGGGTCGTAGTAAACGTAAGCCCCAGGACCATGACGATCGTATTTTTGAAAACATTGGTGACAGCCAGAGTAGAACAGATACCCAGAATTTGAACAAACACCGGATTCTTAGACCCCAGGGCATCTGCCGCCACCTTTTTCACTTTTCCCCTTGACATACAGTTTAACCTTCCTTTCTGTTTCATGATTGTTGTTATACAATCCCTGGCTTAACTATTCTTTAACTATTTCTTTTACCTGTATCACAGCCTGGTTGACTATTTTCTGTACAAAGCCGGACGTGAGGCTTGCGCCGGTAATCGCATCGATTTCGTGAGGTCCGGTTGAAGAACCTTCGGGCACCAGCTTAAAGGGACCGGTTTTACCGCGGAATTGTTCCTTAAACCATTGTTCAGAAATGCGTGCGCCTAACCCCGGAGTTTCATTCTGCTTGATAAACTCAATCCCTTTCAAGCGGCTGAGATCCCTGCCAAATGCAACTACCGCCTCAATTTCTCCCCAAAGTCCGGGCCCTTTTACGAGGATGGCATACCCCCAGGTTCCGGAACCGCTCTGATCCAGGATTTCAAGATACTCGATAGTCCCATCCTCTTTTTTTATTTCCCGGACACGCTCTTTATACTTTTCATCGATCTCCAGGGGCCGGGCAGGAATCGGTAGATTCGCCGCATAGAGGACGGCCTTTTTTAAAAAAAGCGATTCATTCAATTTTACCAGATCTTTCGTTGCAAGGTAGATGCTGGAAACAACCGCAATAAAAATAACAGTGATAATAAACATAAAGAGGATCGGGAAAACCCGCTCTCTGAAAATGCCGAATGTCTTCATGTCTTTTGCACCTTCTTTTTTGACTTCTTGATTACATAGTCAAGAAGCGGGGCAAACATATTGGCAATCAGGATTGCAAATGTTACTCCCTCCGGCCAGGTTGAAAAGGAGCGGATAAGCACGCAGAGTACTCCGATTAAAGCGCCGAAGATCCAGCGGCCGGCGTCGGTGGTTTGAGAGGCGGAAACCGGATCGGTTGCCATAAACATTATCCCGTAGAGGAAGCTCCCGGCCAGTAAGGCACCTAAAGGGTCGTACACCTTTGCCGCACCCGCCAACCAGAGGATCGTCTGGAAAACGAGGAAAGCAGCCGTTCCCGCCAGTACTATCCTGAAATTGGATACTTTCCTGATCATAAGATAGAGACCGGCAAGAATTATAAGGACGGCCGAGGTTTCTCCCAGGGAGCCGGAGACATTCCCCAACAATAGATTAAGCAGTGGTACGGATTCGCCTCCGGCAAGCTTTACGAGGGGTGTGGCAGAAGAAACAGCATCGGAGGTCCATCGTGCAAAACCACCGGCCGGGCCGTCAGCCGGCATTATCCATGCGGAAGTCATCGGTACTCCGAAACTTACATAAATAAAGGCCCTTCCCGATAGCGCCGGATTGAACACATTCTTGCCGAATCCTCCAAAGACCATCTTACCGAAAACCACTCCGAAAACAATACCTACAACCGCGATCCAGAGAGGGAGTACCGGCGGGAGGGACAGGGCAAACAAAAAGTTCGTTACGAAAACGGCGGAACTGACGGATTGTTTATACACTCGCGAAAAAATGTATTCGGCCAGGAAACCGGCGATATTTACGGTAGCAAGAACGACAAGACTACGCCAGCCGAAAAAGTAAATTGATGCCACCGCAAGTGGAATCAGCGCATAGACAACCTGAATCATCGGACGCTGTTTCATGATTAGAGGAGGTCTTTTTTTTCCTTCAGCCATAATGTATATTCTAATTATGATTGGCTTAAAGTCAATTTTTTCTGGAAATTTTATTCGCCTAAACGGATGAAGGCGGCCGCTATGAAATACATTGGTCCCCACGTCAGTTCAGCCGGTGGTGTTGAAAACTCCCCCTTAAACGCGGGTAAAGTCGGTGCCAAAGCTTTCGCCCTCTTTACGAAAAATCAGCGGCAATGGGTGGCACCTCCTCTCTCTGAAAAAAGCAGAGGTATTTTTAGAGATAGGATGGAACAATACGGCTATTCTGCCAGGCACGTGCTTCCCCATTGCGGGTACCTGATAAACATCGGCAATCCCTTTAAAGAGAAACGCCAAAAATCCCTCCAAGCCCTGATTGACGATATTGAACGGGTACATCTTCTCGGTCTTGAAACTATCAATTTTCATCCCGGCAGCCACCTTAAGGAAATAAATGAGGAAGAGTGCATACGCCTGATCGCCGAAACAATGAATACAGCCCTGGATAAAACTGAAGGGGTTACCCTGGTGGTTGAAACTACCGCGGGGCAGGGTTCCAACATCGGTTACACTTTCGAGCAACTGGCTTCCATAATAGAGCAGGTTAAAGACAAATCCCGCGTCGGCGTCTGCCTTGACACCTGCCACATATTCGCTGCCGGCTACGATATCCGAACAAAAGCAGCTTACGATACAACTATGAAAAGCTTCGAAAGGATAATCGGCTTTACATACCTGAAAGGGCTGCATGTAAACGATGCAAAGTCCGTTTTCGGCAGCCGGGTTGACCGCCACGAACAGATTGGAAAAGGCAACCTCGGTCTTCAGACCTTCCAACTGTTTATGCAGGATAAACGGTTCGACGACATCCCCATAATAATTGAGACAAAGGACGAGGAACTCTGGCCGGAAGAGATAAAACTACTCTATTCTTTGGAACAAAAAAAACACTGAAACTTATTCATCCTGCTGGGCTTAAGATCATATCATCTCTTTTGCGCCTAGAAGAGCGTGTATAAGCATTCCCGGAATCCTCATTCCGGGCTGGTATTCCCTGCCACGGAGCATTAGTTTCTCTATCTTCAGAGATTTCAGATCTTGTGGGTCCATCTCCAGGGGATTTCTGTTTAGTATAACCATGTCGGCAATCTTCCCCTTCTCCAGACTGCCCCGGTCCTTCTCATCAAAGCTCGTTCGTGCGACTTCATAGGTAAACATCTTCAGGGCTTCCTGGATCGTCAGGGATTGTGCAGGATTGTAAGGATGATTGCAGGCCCCATATAATCCCTCGATCGGGTCCGGTGGCGTTACCGGCGCATCGGAGCCACCGCTTAGATGGATTCCGGCGTCCACCATGTCCCGTAATGGAGAGTTGATACCCATTCGGGAACCGAGGATCTCTTTAAGATACTCAGCCGGTTCCAACGGACTTACGAGGAATCCCGGCTGCAGGGTGATGCCGATTCCGAGTTCAGCACACTTCTCAAGGTTTTTTCGGGACAGAAGGCAGGCATGGATAAGGGTGTGACGGTGATCCTGCCGCGGGAAATCCTTGAGAGCTTCTCCAATTGCCATGACGGCTTGCGTCACCGCAGCATCGCCGATGGCATGCATCTCTATCTGCAATCCGGCGCGGTTTGCTGCCTTGGTAAATCTGATTATCTCATCATCACTATAGAAGAGAATTCCCTTGTTGCCTGAGTCGTGTGAATAGGGTTCTGCCAGTGCAGCATCACAGGCCCCGAAACATCCGTCCAGGGCTGTTGCGAAGCATCCACCTATCCGGGGAAGTCCGCGCTTGAGTACCTTTTCCGTATCCATAGTTTGGAAAAAAACCCTGGTCTGAAAGCCGTTTCTTCTTGAGCAGGCCCTGGCGATCAAGCTTACCATCTTCACGTCGAGATCAAGAGGAAACCCGATCCCTTCGACCGGATGGATCAATCCGATGCCCCTTTCTGCGAGCAGATCGAAACTCCTTAAAATGCTGTTTATAAGAAAAAACGGCGGAACCTGGGAGGTGGAAAAATCCAATCCCCTGTAGTAAGCTTCGCTTACAAGCTGTCCTGAATCGGCGTTGAAACCGCGAAGGCTCTTTATCTCTTCGGGATACCGGTCTATGAGTTTGCTGTTGCCGATCAGAGAATGGCCGTCATACCCGATAATCATCAACGGACGTTCGGAGTACATTTCATCGAGTTCTTCCCTTGTAACCAGCCGCTTCTCTTCCAGGCTGTGTTTCGATATGCCGAAACTGAAAAGAACCTTGCTTTTTCGGTCTTTCCGGGCAAATTCATTGATTAAGGTCCTAAGTTCATGGAAATTCCCGGCGGACCGGACATCGAAATAGGAAACGGATACTAAAGCCCAGTTTGAAAAATGGAGGTGGCCGTCTGCAAAGGCAGGAATAAGGGCTTTGTCCCTGAGTTCTATCAGGTTCCCTGCTGCCGCGTATTCCTGCGGAAGCTCATTCCCGACATAGAGAATCCGTCCCTTGTCTTCCACAAGGTAACCGGCAACCGTGTCATCGCCATCACATGTTATTACATTCCCGTTATAAACCTGCATCCCATACCCCTTCTATTTTTAATGACATTTTAGGTCCAATTGAGTAACCGAGTCAACAAAAATTTTTTATGGAAATAGTACCGTCCCATTATCAGTTTCCCACTTGCCTTTTTATTACATTTTTTATAATATTACAGGTAGAGCGTCGTTTCTTATGAAACAGTTTCAATACAAACATTGATATAATTAAATTGTTTGGAGAAGAAAAATGGGAACAAAGTACAAAGGGAAAAACAAAGAAGTAGCGGCCCTGGATACATTCATCAAGCTTACGCGGGCAACAAGTACCGTTTTACAGAGTATTGAAGGGCAAAACCCCCTGCCCAAGGGTATGAACGCGACAAGTTTCGGCATACTCGATGCTCTTTATCACCTCGGTTCCCTCAATCAGCAGGAGCTTGGGTTTAAAATTCTAAAAAGCAAGGGAAGCATCTCGACCGTAATCGACGATCTTGAAAGAGACGGATTTGTTAAGAGAGTTCGCAGCACCGCGGACAAACGGTACATACTGGTAAATCTTACGAAAAAAGGCAAAGATACCATGACAAAACTCCTTCCGGGATGGGTGGAGGCCGTTGTAAACGCGTTTAAAAACCTGACTTCGGATGAGCAGAAAAACCTCGGGCAACTCTGTCGCAAACTGGGAAAGGGTGAAGCTTCATCAAAAACATCCGCTGTACAAGCGACCCCTCCAAAAAGAAAAAACTAACGGCGATTGTACGGGCCGAAAAGCGCCTGGAGTTTTTTCTTAATATATATGAGGCAATTTCAAAAACCAGAATTTATTAGCCACGGAACCCGTGGAAAAAATATTAATGGTTGCAGCCTTCCGTGTAATTCCGGGGCTTATATTTTGAAAGAACAGCATATGAAAAAGTGTAAATAGAGGAGCGTTAGAATGTATATAGTGTGTCTCGACCTGGAAGGAGTCCTGGTACCTGAAATCTGGATTTCCTTCTCGGTGGCAACCGGCATAAAGGAACTACGGCTTACAACCCGGGATATTTCCGACTATGACGTTTTGATGAAGAGACGCATTTCGATTCTCAAGGCGCACAATCTTAAACTGGCGGACATACAAAAAGTGATCGGCGCAATGGAACCCCTGGAAGGGGCTGAAAATTTCCTCAATGTCTTACGGGAAAAGGTTCAGGTTATTATCCTTTCGGACACGTATACGGAATTCGCAAAACCCCTTATGAAAAAACTCGGGTGGCCGACTCTCTTCTGCAACAATCTGGTTGTCGATTCGGAAGGTACAATAATTGACTATAAACTTCGACAGAAAGATGGAAAAAAGCACGCGGTAGAAGCCCTTAAGTCCATCGGTTTTTCGGTTATAGCCGGCGGAGATTCGTATAACGATGTAACCATGTTGAAAACAGCGGATTTCGGCCTCTTCTTTAAGCCGCCGGAAAATATAGTAAAAGAGTTTCCGGCTTTCCCTGCTGTTTATAATTACCACGACTTTATGGGCGTAATTGAAAAATTTTTAAAAAGTTAATCTCCTTCTAATTTGACAGAGCGCTTTTAAATGTTACAATACAGGCTGATGGGGATATACCGTAAGCGCCTTACGGATCTAGTGTCCATAAAGATACGGCAGCGGGTGATTGAAGAGGGTATTTTGATCAAAGCCCGGGAAAGGGGAGAGGAATTTATCCGTAAGTTTTTAACGGACGCCGGGTATAACCAGGTAGTTTTCCAGTAATACAGGGGAGTTATAATGGTTCGTACGATTTTGTGGGCCATTTACTTCTGGCTTTTTATGGTGCTTACTCTTGTCCCTTTCATCCTCTATCTTCTGCTTCGCCTGTTGCAGTTAA
>JBFMGN010000140.1:0-7361 GCA_040752435.1 Spirochaetota bacterium | reverse complement strand
TTACATCAGCTTGAAAGATGTTCTTCCCTACCGTCTGGGTATCGGGGAAATACCTACTCTAAAGTCCCTATTGCATCCTGTTCACCTGGTCCCTGAAACCAAGAATTTGCTGGATCTGCTTAAGGAAATGACGGAAAAAAGTATCGATATGGCGGTCGTTATTGATGAATACGGCGGCACCTCCGGTATCGTTACCTTCCAGCATCTGGTTCAGGACTTCCTGGAATTTTTTTATCCCTCGGAAATCAAGATGGTTAAACAGGCGGAAGGGGTGTATCTTGTACCGGGACAGTTCGAACTTGAAACGCTTCAGGAGCTGTTAAACGTAACCTTTGAATCGGATAATCGCACCCTGGCAGGTTTTCTTATGGAAAGACTTGAAGAAATACCGACGGCCGGAACTCAGGTTAATTTCGAAAACTATCTTTTTACAGTGAAAAAGGCGTTAAAAAACCGAATCCTCGAGATCGAAATCCGGAGGGTTTCATGATAGTTATTTTCCTGCTTACGTGTATACTTTTCTCCGGATTTTTTGCAGGGATCGAAACAGGTCTGCTGGTGGCCGACCGGATACTGCTTCAAAGCGATTCCAGAAAGGGACGGGTTTCATCCCGGGCAGCAGAATATCTTCTGAACAAACCGGAACGGCTGCTGGGTACTACCCTAATCGGTTTCAATATTGCCAATATTTCATCCGGGGTTCTCGTAACCAGCTATATGTACAATATCGGATACGGGGGATATACCTGGATTGCGATACTGGCAATGACTTTTCTGTTCCTTATTTTTGATGAAATAATACCGAAATCATTTTTCAGACAAAATGCCAACACGGCGGCCGTCACCCTTGCTCCTCTCCTTTTAGCCTTCTACTTTCTCTTTTTACCTGTCTCAATTCTTTTAAATGCCATCGTAAAAATAATCCTTTTCCTTACAGGCCAGAAAGATTCAGAGAGGGAAGAATTAAAGTCCAGGAGGGATCTCCGGTTTCTGGTTAACCACGCAGGCGGAGAGATGGGTCTTACCATAGACGACCAGAGAATTATTGAAGATATCCTGGACTTCCGGGATCAGTTCGCACGTGAGGTGATGGTTCCTTTTCATAAACTTCCTGTGGTCAACATAAATCAGAACCCCCTGGATGCGGTAAAACTCGGGCTCGAATCTGGTTACCGCTTTATCCCGGTCTCCAAGGAGAGGACCGATAACATGCTAGGTTATCTGGATACGTATGATATGTTCTGGAATCAGAAAGGGACGATACCGGAGCTCCTGAAAAAAGCCGTGTTTTACCCGGAAACACGGCGGATTCCGGACCTGCTTCTGGATATGAACCGTGGAAAACAGGAGGTGGCTTTCCTTGCAGACGAATACGGCGGGGTGGCGGGGATGATAACCCCGAGCCAGATAATCGGTGATATTATGCACTATATTCCAGAAGAGGGTTCCCAAGAAGACTTCATCGAAAAAACCGGAGAGGGCATATTCAAGGTTGCCGGTGAAGCGGATCTTGAGGATTTATGCCGGGAACTGGGCATTGGACTATCATCAAGTTACAATAAAACTATCGGGGGCTACCTGTGCGAACGGATGGGAATTATCCCGGAGAAAGACGCAGTTTATAAGGAGAGCGGTTATAATTTCAAGGTGACCGACAGGGATGATAAGCACATAATAAGCCTGGAAATTAGGAAAACCGAAGGCTAATGACTGCGGAAACATTGACTTGATAAGCGACACTCTGTATCATTCCCGCATGAAGAAATACAGATTCAATGAAATAGAAAAAAAATGGCAGAAATACTGGGAAACTGCTAAAACTTTTAAAGTAACTGAAGAACCCTCTGTTCCCAGGGATAAGCGTTTATATATTCTCGATATGTTTCCATACCCTTCATCGGCCGGCCTGCATGTTGGGCATCCGGAAGGGTATACAGCCACCGATATTTATTGCAGATATATGCGGATGAAAGGGTATAAGGTGCTCCATCCCATGGGTTTCGACGCCTTCGGGCTTCCGGCTGAGAATTATGCCATTAAGACGGGTACCCACCCAAAAATATCAACGGAAGCGAATATCCGCCGTTTCAGGGAACAGATAAAAGCATTAGGCTTTTCCTACGATTGGGACAGGGAGGTTTCCACCCACCAACCCGAATACTATAAATGGACACAATGGATCTTTCTTAAACTCTTTGAGCGGGATCTGGCCTACGAAGCTACAATGCCGATTAACTGGTGTCCCTCCTGTAAAACCGGCCTTGCCAACGAAGAGGTGAATAACGGGCAGTGCGAACGCTGCCAGTCAAGTGTCACAAGAAAAGATATCCGGCAATGGATGCTGAAAATAACGGCGTATGCGGAAAAACTTCTTGAAGGCATAGAACGGCTTGACTGGCCGGAAGCGATAAAAGCCATGCAGCGGAATTGGATAGGCAGAAGCGAAGGAGCAAATGTTACGTTTCCCCTGGAAAATAACAAGGGGGAAATAGAAGTTTATACCACACGGCCGGACACTCTTTTCGGCGCAACCTATATGGTGCTGGCCCCGGAGCACCCCCTGGTGGATGCCGTAACTGCACCGGAACAAAAAAATTCAGTCGCACGGTACTGCCGGCAGGCTAAAAATAAATCCGACCTGGAACGGACTGATCTGGCAAAGGAAAAAACCGGCGTTTTTACCGGTGCATATGCAATAAATCCTGTAAACGGCGAAAAAATCCCCATATGGATATCGGATTATATTTTGATTTCATACGGTACGGGAGCAATCATGGCTGTCCCGGCCCACGATGAGAGAGATTTTGAGTTTGCCAGGAAATTCAACCTGCCTGTAATCCAGGTAGTTTCGAAAGACGGCCGCCTGCATAAGCCGGCTGAAGCCTACGTGGAGGATGGTATTGCGGTTAATTCCGGCCCATTCAATGGACTGAAAACCGCGGAGTTTAAGGAAGCAATAACCCGCTGGCTCGAGGAAAAAGGTCTGGGGAAAAAAGCGGTTAACTATAAACTCAGAGATTGGATTTTTTCCCGGCAGAGGTACTGGGGTGAACCCATTCCCCTGATCCACTGCAAACGATGCGGTATCGTGCCTGTACCTTATGATGAGCTGCCCTTGGAACTCCCCGAAGTGGAAAGCTTTACCCCTACAGGCACCGGTGAATCACCTTTAGCGGCCATTGAGGATTGGGTCCAAACTACCTGCCCTGAATGCGGGGGTGCGGGAAAGCGCGAAACCAACACCATGCCCCAGTGGGCAGGTTCCTGCTGGTATTATCTCCGGTACCTCGATTCCGATAACCCGACAGAATTTGCATCCAGGGCAAAAATAGATTACTGGATGCCGGTCGATATGTATGTCGGCGGTGCTGAACACGCCGTGCTTCATCTGCTCTACGCCAGGTTCTGGCACAAGGTGCTTTACGACTGCGGGGTTGTAAATACCGATGAACCCTTTACAAAGCTGGTGAACCAGGGAATGATCCTGGGCGAAGGGGGGGTTAAGATGTCAAAATCCTTAGGGAACGTAATCAACCCCGACGACATTGTCAAGGAATGCGGGGCGGACTCCATGAGGATGTACGAGATGTTTATGGGACCCCTGGAAGTGTCCAAAGCCTGGTCTACTAACGGACTGGCAGGTGTTCACCGGTTTCTTGACAGGATTTGGCGGCTTTCGGAGCGGAACATAACGGGGGACGACCCGCCGGATACCCTTCTGAAACAGCTTCATAAAACAATAAAGAAGGTCTCAATCGACACGGGTAAGCTGGAGTTTAACACTGCCATAGCCCAGATGATGATTTTCATAAACGAGTGTTTCAGAGAAGAGAGGCTTTACAGAAAGCTTTTTGAACCCTTTGTGATACTTCTTTCCCCCTATGCACCTCACCTGGCTGAAGAATTATGGGAACGCCTTGGCCATAAACCGTCAATCTCTGCCATGCCCTGGCCGGCATGGGAAGAAGAGCTGACACAGGATGACGAGGTAACGGTGGTTATTCAGATAAACGGCAAGGTTCGCAGCAAGGTCCAGCTTCCCACCGGCACCCCGGACGACCAGCTTAGAGAAACGGCGATGAAGATCGACCGCATAAAAGAACTTCTGAATGGAAAGCAGGTTATTAAAACAATCGTTGTACCCGATAAGCTGGTGAATATAGTTGCAAAATAAATTTAAACAACGGCAGCAGCGGTTTATTTCCTGGCTCAAACGGGAAGGAATTGATGCCGCAGTTATTGAGGATACCGAAGGCCGGCGTAACTCCGCCGTCCGGTATCTTTCAGGGCTGCCGGTCGACGCTCTGCTCTTTGTCTTTGTAGCAGGACACACCCTTCTCCTGCCCTGGGATAAGAATCTCGCGGAAAAAATGGCCTGCGCCGATGAAATGATCCCTTATTCCGACTTCGACCGGCTTATTACTACCGCACTGCCTCAAATCGTTTCACGCTATGTAAAGGACAGCCAGCCGATTCTGGAAATATCCGGCCTTACCCCGTATCCGTTGTACCGGGAACTTAAAAAGAGTCTTCCCAAAACGAAACTTATGTGCAGAAATGACGGCCTGGATGCGGAAATACAGCGGATGAGAATGATAAAAGATGAGGCCGAGCTTGATATACTGCGGAAAGCGGCAGCTATTACCAATGAAATTTTATCTAAAATTGAAAATATTGCGGCGGGCCGGGGGACGCTTAAAGAACTGGATCTCGCCATGTTTATTGAACGGGAGGCACGCATTGCCGGAGCGGAAGGTACGGGTTTCGAGAGTCTGGTGGCCGGACCCTCCAGAAGCTTCGCCATTCACGCTCAACCGGCTTATACAAACTTGCCTTTTAATACACCGGGTCTTTCACTCCTGGATTTCGGCATAAAATACAAAGGCTATACGACCGATGTAACCATGACGGTTATATATGGAAGACCCTCCAAAGTACAGGCGAGAATGCTTTCCCTGGTGGAAGAAGCTTATAATCTGATTCAGTCATTGCTGAAACCCGGTTTATCCTGCCTGGAAATATCGAAAGCAGTGGATGATTTCTTTAAAACTCACACCGCATCAATGCCTCATTCATTGGGACACAGCATTGGATTGGATGCCCATGAATATCCTATATTGAGAAACCTGCCGGAATACAACACCCTCCTTAAACCCGGTATGGTCTTAGCCATTGAACCGGGACTGTATCAACCCGGTGAAGGCGGTGTAAGGCTGGAAAACGATTTTTTAATAACTGAAGAAGGAACGGAAGTTCTTACCAAAGCCCGGATTCTCCGGTTTCAAGCCAATGTTTCAGAATAAACCATTCGTTATCCGTAATCAATATATCCATAATATCCCGGCTTCCCTGCTGAAAAAACCTGTGAAACCCGTTGTATAAGCCCGAAAAGTTAATTATTCCTCTTTCGTCGGCGCTGAAAACGGGGAAAAAAGGATTGCCGGAAATCCATCGTCCTGTAAGCCCATCTACGGTAAGTTTGTGGGTTTCACATTTTTTAATGTAATCGGCTCGGAAGCCGCCTAAACTGAAGGACCTGGCTATTCGCGAACTATCCAGACTCCAGGTATCCCCTTCAGCCCGGTTAACGATCTCCGTAATGAGCCGGGGTGTATTGATGGCTTCTATAGGAACACCGTGGATTAAGAGATTCAGCAATAATTCGGCGACAAATCCATACTCCCAGGAGAGCCGTAACGACCCATCTGAATCCCTGTGAAGAGGAAACAGACCCCCTGCAGGCAGCAATCCTGCTGGAAACAGTTCCCGTTGCCGCGGTTGTTCCCCCGCTTTAAGCCGTCTCCCCGGCACAAATCCCTCCGGTATGGGATAGGCAATGACGGGCAGGTTGATACATTTTTCCAGATCAATTGCGACTGTACCGGAAAATGCTTTTTCACCCTCAATCGTCATTTCATGCAGGTTTCCTTCAGAGGCGGGATATACAACCCTGAAATTCACGCTTTTAAACTGCGCCTCCCACTGGGCAGGGAGGGCCGGGAAAATAAGGGTTATTCTGGTATCGGAATTAAAATATCGGCAGCCGCCCACTAATACCCACAGAATAAAAAGTACCATAGAAATGTAACACCGACGGAAACTCATGTACATTATATACAGAGTTAAAGTGCCTTCTGCTTCAACAGGTTAAGATAAATTTCACGTATTTCTTTTAAAATTGACCTGTATGCTTCCGTCCTGTAATCGGGGTAAGTCCATTCAAGGGGTCTAAATTCTTTCTTTTTAAACATCAGGGTTATTTCCCCATAAATACCTTTAGCGAGGGGAAGCCGGTGGGCATTGTCCTTGGTGGTTGCCAAAATAAATCTTCCAAGGCTCAATATACCCGGATCAAGATTTATTCTTCGTTTTCCGTTCTCTTTAAAAAATTCTTCTATTGCGTTGGTTGCAATCTTAATGTCCGCCAGCCGCTCAGGGTTTACCAGCTCACTGAAAGAGAGGAAAAACCTTTTTATGTCCCTTCCCATTTCCCCGGTATAATAATCGGTGAAATTAAAATCGAGAAAACTGCTCTGGTAATCAATATCACCGAATCGTTGTGTGAGGGCCGTAATCAGTTCGGCTGTACGTTCGATTTTAGTTGATAATATCCCTATTACAAGCTTTTCCCGTGTAAATTCCTTTATTTCTCCCATAACTATGGGCGCTCCCGGATTGCCAGTTTTAATATTATCCTATAATCTTAACATTATGGAAGTTACAGATAATACCAGCCTGACTGATTTTAACGTTGCATTAGCCGATGTCCTGATGCAACGGAAAGAATACCTTGAAAAGCATGAACTACCAGTTCTTAAAGAACAGTTCAAAGTGTATCAGACCGCCTTTCAAAGTATTTATAACATTTTGTTAAGAAAAGGACTCATTCAGGAAGACCAGTATAAGCATGACCAGAAAATATCAGAAATTTCCATCCCCGCTGAAAACCCTTTCACTGAATCGGAGAGAACAAATCAGATGAGCATCAGGTTGTCGTCCTTCGACAATCAGCTCGATTTCCTCAATACATATTACAATTTTTCAATAGAATTCCTTTCACTTCAACGCGTAAAACTTCTCATAAGTCTCACTAACTACATTAAGTGGGAACAACTGACCGAGAACTCAACCAATATAAATACCAGGGTTCTGGCCGAATTGCTCGGGAAAATACGCCAGGGCACCGATAACATGTCAACCGGACTTATCACAGATGCGTTGAATCAAATTTCAAAGTCCTCCAAACTCATAATGGGTGGATTGAAAGACTTAACCTCTTTTCACCGGGAAGAGTATAAACTCACTTTCAGGCTGGAAATTCTGGCTAAATTGAACCTGAACAAAAATATGGTTTTAAACAA
>JBFMGN010000014.1:0-15539 GCA_040752435.1 Spirochaetota bacterium | reverse complement strand
GACTGTTGATGTTTATCTGCCAGCGGCCTTTGAAGATTTATTCAAGCCGGCACGGTTTAAAGTTTTCTATGGCGGCAGAGGTGCCGGAAAAAGCTGGGCGTTGAAAAATATTTTGATATTTATAGAGATGAAATAAAAGGCAAAAACGACAGTTTGTTTTTATTCGAGGGCTTGCGTTACAATCCGAAGGGCATTCGCTCAAAAGAGGGTACCGATGTTTGCTGGGTCGAGGAGGCGGATGCTGTATCAAATGAAAGTCTGGATATTTTAATACCAACGATCCGAAAACCAGGCTCTGAAATATGGATGTCAGGCAACCGGGATAGAGAGGACGATCCATTTTATGAAAGATTCATAAAGAATCCGCGCCCTGGCTCCATCGTCAAAAAAGTTTTATTCAGTGATAATCCCTGGTGTCCGTCCGTCTTGAAGGATGAAGCCTTGTGGGATCAAATGAGTGACCCGGAACGGTATCAACATGTGTGGCAAGGTGCCCCCTGGCTGCGTTCGGATGCGACCGTGTTTGCCGGGAAGTTTAGTGTTGAACGATTCGATACGCCGAGTGAGGCCGTCTTTCGCGTTGGCTGTGACTTCGGCTTTGCCAGTGATCCGATGGCGATAGTCCGGTGTTTCGTCGGCGAAGGAAACGTACTTTACATCGATTCCGAGGCGATCGGCCATCGCGTAGAAATCGGCGAGCTGTCACAAATGCTTGACGTGGTTCTTCCGGCTAAAAAATGGCCGGAATTGATATCGTATTTAAATTCTTTAGGCTATAAAGTTGAACCCTCCCGAAAAGGCGCGGGCTCTATCGAGGATGGCATTGAATATCTGCGGTCATTTAAAAAAATTGTTATCCATCCACGTTGTCAGCATACAATCGATGAATTCAGAATGTACAGTTACAAGACCGACAAAGTAACCGGCAAGGTGCTGCCGATTATCAATCCGCGGCACGACCATTGTATCGACGCCCTCCGCGGCGGTGCATGGAGTTATCAAGACCATCCTCCAAAATACGGCCTGTCGGATCTGGGGCTGTAATTTTTAGACACTTATTGTGATAAGTTGTGTAGCAACAGTGGCCGATTCCGGGATTGGCCGTGAATCTTCTTTAAGCCCTTCAAGATGTAAGGATATAGCTTCTTTCATATTTTCTACAGTCTCTTCGACGGTTTTGCCCGTACTGACACAACCCGGAAGGTCGGGAGAATATGCGGAATAATTATGCTCGCCTTCCTCAACGATAATAGCAAATTTTCGCTGTTCACTCATCTTTCAATCCTGCCTGTATAAGTATACTACGCCAAGTTTTTGGGTTCAACTCATCATTTGGTCTGCCAGGTATTGTCACACGCCCTGGCTTATGTGGATGTTTATATTGTTTATGACTTCCACGTTGTTTTACAAAATACCAGCCATCTTCAGTTATCCTTTGTATTGCTTCTGATACTTTGACTACCATGAAGAATATCATAAGCCTGACTGTCACATTGAATCAATATACTTCGGGGACAGAATCAAGGGTTCGACAGCCCTTTTTTATGAGGGTTGTCCAGCTTATCCAACTTTTTGGTCAGTAAATTGGCTAGATGTGGCTGTAAAATTCTTCAGTTTTCAGGAGTATCCCTTCATAAGGTAAATCTTTATAATTTCTATACTTATTTTGGGGCGACAGCTAAAAAGGCTATCGAACCCTGGTTAATTGAACTTTTGATCAATAAATGAACTAGAAAATACCTCATAAATTCCATATAAAACAGTGGTTTTCAGTAGTATATCAGCCTAAAAAAGCTATCCAGTTTTTGGTCAGTAAATGGCTAGAAAATTCCCCCTAAAACCCATATAAATCAATAGTATTCTATAAAAGGGTGGGAATTCGAGTCCCGGCAAGGCCTGGTTGACATATCGTTAAAATCCTGAAACGAGTGAATATTTTCTTGGCTTCGGTGTGAAAAATTTCTCCAAGGTGTTATTCAAAATTGCAAGGCGGACATCTAAGACGGCTTCATTATCAGCAGCCTTCCAGCGCATCCCATTGCCCTTAAAGCGTCGGTTCACCACAAGTTTACATTGCCCTTCCACCAGTCCGCTTCCAATGGGAAATCCTCGTTCCCGATATATATCATACTCCATACGCGACATTATTCCTGAAGTAGTTTATATGTTTCACCCCTTCCTCAGGGGCTGAAAGCTTTGTGTACAGCAGGGCTTTCATATCCTCAAGGACTTGCAAGCTTCGCCCTTCGGACAGCAGCGTACGCCAACGAGCATAGGCTTGTTTCCCTGCCTGTGAGTTTTTGTAGAGTTCACAAAACGCTCCCAAATGTTCCGCTGCATGGTAAAAATCAAGAATCCCCACTGAACCATGGAAATTTGTCTGCTGAATCTCCCAATTATGCTTTGAGCCATCCGCGATGAACACGACCGCATCTGCTTGAAGCTGCCCCATTTGCATCCCAGTCTGGCCTGCATACCGGTCAAACCCAAGGCGTTGCCCATACTGCGCCCCAACCCACCGATCAACTCGCTCCCCGTGCCGCCTCTTTTCTATCGCAATTACGTTACATTCTTTGTATTCCGTCGGTTGTTTCAGGCTTTCCCGGCCACGAATCCCAGCTTCTTCCTTTATTCGGGGACTCATAGTCCCATCAATTTCTACCACCATCAGAGCACACGGCTCACTCTGTTTTTCAGCCGGAATCGCACGGATTGGAAGATGATCCAACCGTTTTCCCGCCGTTTCCTCACGATTTCTTCTCCAAAGCGGTTCCGAATCCGCAGGTTTTCCATCTGTTTATAGACCGCCTGCTTCCCATTAACCCATACCCTATTCTCGTGCGTCGGCTCTTTTACCCCTTCGATCACTTCCGTGAGTAGAAGATGACCAATCCGGTTGACGAAGGCGACGATCTGTTTTTCGACCTCCAATAATGTTTTCGTATCTGCATTCAAATGCTCGACCAGCTCATTGACAAGCGCCTCTGCGACGTGTAAAAATTCTTTTAATTGTTGCATGGTCTATCCTCCCAGCGTTTTTTGATAAAAGGAAGGATAGACCTTTTTTTATCTTTTTAAAATTCACGTTTGTAGAGAGGCTATATGCATCTTTCAAGTTACCTTGTCCTGGAAGATGGGACTGTTTTCCGGGGGAAATCCTTTGGCTATCCACCGCCAAAAGCATGCGAACTGAATTCCGCGATAGTACTGGGCAAAGCTGCGGGTGAGGTTGTCTTTAATACCGGTATGACCGGCTACCATGAAACACTAACCGACCCGTCCTATACGGGACAAATCGTCACAATGACATATCCTCATATTGGAAATTACGGGGATGACGATGTCTGGTCGGAAACCGGTCCAGAAGACAGGGGAAAAAGATCGGGTATTAAAGCCGCCGGTCTTGTAGTCCGGTCGGTTTATGCGGGAATGGTCGCCTCCCAACGAAATACACTGGCTTTTTTTCTCAAGACACATCAAACACCGGGAATGACGGATATTGACACGCGGGCGCTTACCCTCCGTATCAGAGATAAGGGCAGTCCCAATGCAGTGATCGTACAGCCTTCACATACTTCTGGGATTTTAAAAGATTCGGAAATCAGACTCTGTATGGAATATCTTTCCTCATTTCCAAAGATGGAGGGACGCGATTTAATTGGCGAAGTGGGAACGGAAAAAATTGAAGTTGTTGGACCGGAATCGGCGGCGGTGCATTTTGTTTTGGTTGATTGCGGCGTTAAAGCTAATATTGTCCGGGAACTTATAAATCGCAAATGCAGGGTTTCACTGGTACCTGCCCGGACAGCCAGCCATGACATTCTACAATTGAATGGTGATGCCGTTCTTTTTTCCAACGGTCCCGGAGATCCGGCTGTTCTCCAGCACCAGATTAAGGTGATTACTGAACTAATCGGTAAAATACCTCTTTTCGGTATTTGCCTGGGTCACCAGCTATTAAGTTTGGGGCTTGGAGGCAGGACGTTTAAAATGAAGTTTGGTCATCATGGTATTAATCACCCTGTACGAGATGAGATAACAAAAAGGGTTTTTGTAACCTCACAGAATCATGGCTTTGCGGTTGATGCAGAGACACTACCCGGGGACACCCGGCTATGGTTTACCAATGCCAATGATAAAACTCTGGAAGGAATTATTCATAAGAAGCTTTCTATAATGTCGGTGCAGTTCCACCCTGAATCAGCGCCGGGCCCATGTGATTCAACCTGGATTTTCGATGAATACCTTAAAGCCGCGGCGCGGCGTTAAGCAGGGGAGGTTTGCGTGCCTGGAAGAAATAATCTGAATACAATTCTCGTTCTCGGTTCAGGACCGATAATAATCGGCCAGGCCTGCGAATTCGATTACTCCGGAACTCAGGCTGTCAAAGTGTTGAAAGAAAAAGGATACCGGGTAGTGCTTATTAATCCGAATCCCGCTACTGTAATGACAACCCCGGGTATGGCAGATAAAATTTATATGGAACCTTTGAAGCTTCCATATGTTGAACAGATAATCCGAATCGAAAGACCCGATGCCATTCTCCCTACAATGGGAGGACAGACAGGACTGAATCTTACCCTTGAATTGTACGAGCGGAAGGTCTTAGAGAAATACAAGGTAGAGGTTATCGGGGCAAGTATAGAGTCTATCACTATGGCTGAGGACAGGGGAGCTTTTAAAAACATGGCCCGGAATATTGGTCTGGAAAGTCCCCTATCCGAACTGGTAAAAGATGTAAAAAGTGCCAAGGAAATCGGAAAGAAAATCGGACTGCCCCTGGTAATCAGGCCTAGTTTTACATTGGGCGGTCAGGGCGGCAGTATCGCGTATACCTTAGATCAGCTTGGACTCCTGGTGGAACAGGCATTACGGGAGAGCCCCGTTCATACCTGCCTGGTTGAAGAGTCCCTCATTGGATGGAAAGAGTTCGAGTTGGAAGTAATGCGAGACAGAGCAGACAATGCAATTGTAATATGCTCAATCGAAAATATAGATCCAATGGGAGTTCACACCGGAGACAGCATAACT
This sequence comes from Spirochaetota bacterium, assembly GCA_040752435.1. Classification (GTDB taxonomy): domain Bacteria; phylum Spirochaetota; class Spirochaetia; order SPDA01; family JBFMGN01; genus JBFMGN01. Next base: position 10,508 of record JBFMGN010000014.1, on the reverse strand, counting down.
GTCGCTCCGATTCAAACACTCTCGGACAAGGAATACCAGAAAATGAGGCGCGCGGCCCTTGAAGTCTTGCGGGCGGTGGGGGTTAACTGCGGCGGTTCCAATGTACAGTTTGCCGTCAAACCCGAGACCGGCCGAATGCTGCTTATAGAAATGAATCCCAGGGTGTCCAGATCTTCTGCCCTTGCCAGTAAGGCTACCGGCTTCCCTATCGCGCAGTGCTCCGCCTGCCTTGCCGTTGGATATACCCTGGATGAGATAATAAACGACATTACAGGCAAAACGGTTTCCTGCTTTGAACCTGCCCTTGACTACTGTGCAGTAAAAGTTCCCCGTTTTGAAATGGATAAATTCCCGTTAGGTTATGAGCAGCTCGGAACCCAGATGAAATCCGTTGGAGAATCCCTCGCTATCGGCAGAACATTTATTGAAGCGCTGAACAAGGCACTCCGTTCAGCGGAATTCGATTATGATGGACTTACGGCTTTGGTCAACCGAGGCAGGGAAGAACTTGATCGGATGCTCTCGACGCTCCATCCCTTGAGGATCTTTGCAGCCTATACAGAACTTGAAAAAGACGGTGAAAAAGCGATCCCGGAAATTGAAAGAAAAACCCACTACGAGCCGTGGCTGCTTTACCAAATGCTGGAGCAGGTAAATCTTGAACATAGAATTAAAATAAAGTTCGATTCGGAATTACTTCTTGAAGCCAAGCGGTTCGGATTATCTGATAAAAGAATTGCGCAGCTTTCAGGGAAGACAGAAAATGAAATCTTTAAGGCGCGGGAAAAGGAAAAAATATTCCCTTCGTACCATTTCGTGGATACCTGTGCAGGTGAATTTTCAGCGGATACGCCCTATTTTTATTCCACCTATGGTGAAATTGACGAGGGTCAGCCGATCCTGGGAGAAGGTGTAATCATACTTGCCAGCGGTCCGAACAGGATAGGCCAGGGGCTTGAGTTCGATACCTGCTGCACCCTGGCTTCACTGGCTTACAGAAAAGAAGGGGTTAAGACAATTATTGTCAATTCCAACCCCGAGACGGTTTCCACGGATTTTAATATTTCTGACCGTCTCTACCTTGAGCCCCTGGTTGAAGAACATGTAAAAGAAATAATACGCAAGGAAGAAGGGATAAAAGACGTTATAGTCCAGTTAGGGGGCCAGACTCCCTTGAACATGGCGGCAGATCTTGAAAAATGGGGCGCACGTATTGTAGGGACCTCCGTACAAAGTATTCTTAGTACGGAAGACAGGGGACTTTTTTCCGCATTAATTGAGCGTCTTGACTTACGACAGCCGAATAACCGTCTGGCATTAAGCGCTGAAGAGATTGTCAATTTTTCAAAAGAGATCGGGTTTCCGGTGCTTCTTCGTCCTTCTTTTGTACTGGGCGGCAAAAACATGTTTATTGCCTTCAATAAACAGGAACTGGAGGAATTTCTTGGAAAGGGGATAGAGATCTCCCCGGCCAAACCGGTACTTGTCGACCAATTTCTGGAAGATGCCTTTGAGTATGATCTGGACGCCATTTCGGATACTGAAAATGTATATATTGCGGGCATTATGCAGCATATAGAAGCAGCGGGAATCCATTCAGGCGATAGTGCGTGTGTATTTCCGCCTTTTAAAAGTAAACCGGAAATCCTTAAGGAAATGATCGATGTCACCGTTAAGATTGCCAGGGAAATCAAGGTAAATGGATTTCTGAATATACAGTTTGCAGAGAAAGACGGCCTGCTTTATATCCTGGAAGTAAACCCGAGAGCTTCCCGTACGGTCCCCTTTCTGGCTAAAGCCTCGGGGATAAATCTTATCCAGGCCGCCGTACGGGTATGGCGAGGTATTAATCTTGAAAAACAGGGTTTTACAAACGGCGGTTTAGGAATTGGGAAATGTATGGTCGGATGGGCGGTAAAAGAGGCTGTTTTTTCATTCGAGCGGTTTACCAATATCGACCCTATTCTTGGTCCTGAAATGAAATCAACGGGTGAGGTAATTGGAATAGGGGAAAGTTTCGGTGAATGTTTTGCCAAAGCCCAGGCTTCCGTAGGCTGTCTTCTGCCGATTAAAGGCAGGGTTTTTGTTTCGGTAAACGAGTTTGATAAAAAAACGATTCTGCCAATCGTAGAGGATCTGCATGCTTTGGGTTTTAATATAGCCGCTACGCGAGGCACTGCCCAGTTTCTTTTCGATAACGGTATATTTGCAGAAGTTATTTTAAAGATACATGAAGGGCGGCCTAATGTGATTGACCATATGAGGAGTGGCAGAATCGATCTGCTTATCAATACCCCTTTGGGGCGGTTCTCCCAAAAAGGTGATCACGATATCCGTATCGAAGCAGTCAGGCTGAAAATCCCCTATACAACGACTACATCGGCAGCCAGAGCTGCGGTTGAGGCGATAAAATACCACATTAAAAAAGAGATTTTAGTACGCCCCCTGCCGGCACAGTGGGATTTGCCCTTGTAGGTATAATATAGTTATGGATGAAACGAGGCCATAAATCCCTGTAATTCGATTTATTAATCTGTGAAAAAATTGTTGTAATAATATTCCATACTATCAACCAGCGCTTCCCAGGAGGCCTCGATGATGTTTTCGGAGACCCCTACGGTGTCCCAGGTTTGTTTGTGATCAGTCGATGTGATGAATACCCTTACCTTGGCGGCCGCCGCTTTCTGGGGGTTTAAAACTCTCACCTTATAGTCTATTAAAGAAACATCCTGAATAAAAGGATGGAGGGGCATTAATGCATCCCGCAAGGCGCTATCAAGCGTCTCAACCGGGCCTATTCCCACCGCGGCACCCATAATATCCCGCCCGTTGGAAGAGAGAAAGAGTCTGCCCACCGTTTTCGAGGGTGCATCGCAGGTTTTATACGATTCCAGGTGATAATTGTTGAGTTGCAACAGCGGTTTATACCTTCCTATGGCTTTCCGAATAATCAGATCAAATGAAGCTTCCGCCGCCTCGTATTCGTATCCCTCCTGTTCCTTGTTTTTAAGCTGGTTGATAAGCTGTTCAACCGTCTCCGAGTTTTTATCAAAGTCCCCGTACTTCGCCAATTTCCTGACAATCGTCGATTTACCAGCAAGCTCGGAAAGGAGGATCCGGCGTTCATTACCAACAAGGCTTGCATCTATATGCTCCATCAATTGTGGCGCCTTGGAAATGACATCCGCATGCTGGCCGGCTTTATGGCTGAAAGCTGCCTCCCCTACGTAGGGCTGCCGCCGGTCGGGAATTATATTCGCAATCTCTGAAACAAAACGGGAGAGGGATGTCAGATGTTTAATCTCTTTACAGACGTTGGCGGGAAGGTGTGTCTTAAGGCAGAGGTTGGGAATAAAAACACATAAGTTGGTGTTACCGGTTCGTTCTCCCCAGCCGTTAATGGTACCCTGTACATGTACGGCTCCGTGTTCAACCGCAATAAGTGAGTTGGCTACAGCGACTCCCGAATCATTATGAAAGTGAATGCCGACTGGTTTCAGTTCATTCCGGGGAAGCTCCTGAAGAATCTGGGCAACTTCCGATGGGAGGAAACCGCCGTTGGTATCACAGAGCACCAGTGCATCTGCACCGGCCTCGGAAGCGGTTTTAAGAACCTGTAACGCGTACTCTTTATCATCCCGATAGCCGTCAAAAAAATGTTCAAGATCAAAAAAGACTTCCTTGCCTGCCTGTTTCAGATAGGAGATGGAATCATAGATCATATTAAGGTTTTCCTTTAAACTTGTTTTTATTACCTGCTCAACATGCCCTTTCCAGGTTTTTCCGACAATGGTTACCGCTGGTGTTTCCGCTTCAAGCAGAGCCTGAATATGGGCATCATTCGCAGCTTTACCCCCCGCTCGCCGGGTCGAACCGAAGGCGACGATTTTTGAATGACTTAACTTTTCTTTTTTAATCTGTTCGAAGAATTGAGTTTCTTTTTCATTGGATAAGGGGAATCCGCCTTCGATATAGTCAATTTTTATTTCGTCCAGTTTTTGGGAAATGAGAATTTTATCAGTCAAGGTAAAATTTATGCCTATTCCCTGCATGCCGTCACGCAAGGTTGTATCATAAACGGTGATTTTTTTCATGTGCTCGTACCTCACAAATATTTTTTCTAATGATTTTTTTTCGAACCCCGCTTGAGGGAAACCAAACCGCTGCGTGCCATCTCAAGGATCGTATATTCATGCAGCAAGGCAACCAGATCATCAATCTTTTGGGGTGATCCGGTAATTTCAATCACCATGGAGTCAGAGCCCACATCCATGACCTGTGCCCGGAATACATCGGCAATCTGGATCACCTCCCCCCGCTGCCCAGGTTGTACGGCAATTTTTATAAGGGCCAACTCTCGATTAAGGGTCGGGCAATCGGTAAGATCTTCTACTTTTATTATATCGATCAGCTTGTTCAATTGTTTCTTGATCTGCTGAATCACCGTAGAATCGCCCTGGCAGACCAGGGTAATGCGCGTAATCGTTGGATCGGTTGTCGGTCCGGAGGTAAAACTTTCAAGGTTGTAGCCTCGGCCGGAGAAGAGACCGGAAATCCGGGACAAGACACCCTGATGGTTTTCAACTAATAAGGCAATGGTATGAGTCATTTATTTCTCCTTTCCAAGGAACATTTCGTCAATGCCTGCGCCCGGCGCTACCATCGGCAGGACATTCGCCTCCCGCTCAATAAGAAAGTCAATAATGATCGGCCTGTCGGTAGTCCGGCTGGCGGTTTTTAGCGCTTGTTTCACCTCAGCCATGGTATGCGCCCGCAAACCGACGGCTCCATAGGCCTCCGCTAATTTGACAAAGTCGGGAACATATGGAGGACAACCGGCCCCCGGAGCGCTGCAAGCCTCAGGGCAGGCCGTATTCGCCGCCAGGCAGGTGGAAGAATAATGTTTGTTGTAAAACATCTCCTGCCACTGGCGAACCATGCCCAGATAACCGTTGTTCAGCAACGCCACAATGACAGGCAAACCTTCAAGTACGGCTGTCGCCATTTCCTGGATATTCATTTGGAAAGAACCGTCACCGGCGATGTCTATTACCCTCTTGCCGGGATTTCCCGCCTGGGCGCCTATGGCGGCCGGAAAACCATAGCCCATGGTACCGAGGCCGCCCGATGTGAGCCAGGTCCGGGATGATTTGAAGGCATAAAACGTCGCAGCCCACATCTGATTTTGCCCAACTTCAGTGGAGATAATTGCATCCGGAAACTCTTCGCTTATGGCTTCAATTACCAGGGCGGGGGAAAGCCTCGATCCTTTAAGATCCTTAAGGGGGGTGTATTCATGCACCCATCCGCGGACTCTTTTCCGCCACTCATCAATTTGGGGTCTTGTAAGCATCGGGTACAGGGCTTCGAGGGTGAGCCGGGCATCCCCGATAATCGGAAGATCAACCGGAACGTTGCGTGCGATTGCGGCGGGATCGATATCGATGTGTACGATTTTAGCATTCGGCGCAAACTTGGATAGGTTTCCGGTTGCCCGGTCATCAAAACGTACGCCTAGACTGAACAGAAGATCGGAGTTTGTCACGCTCATATTGGCGGCATAGGTTCCGTGCATGCCGATCATACCAAGATAATCCGGGTGGTTTTGCGGCATTATCCCGATCCCCATTAACGATGAAACCACCGGCACGCCGGTTTTTTTAACTATTTTTCTGAAGATCGTTTCGGCATCGGAAATATGCAAGCCGCCGCCGATAAAAAACAGAGGCCGGTTGGAGTTTTGCAACAGCGCGGCCGCCTTTTTTAGTTGTTTCTCGTCCACTTCATATACTGGGTTGTAACCTCGGATTGAAACTGTTTCCGGATACACATCGTCATATTCAAGGGTGCAAATATCGTTGGGTACATCAACTACAACGGGACCCGGCCTTCCGCTTTTGGCGATAAAAAAAGCGTTTTTAAGGATGACGCCGAGTTCACTTCTTTCCGTGACAAGATAGTTATGTTTGGTAACCGGTCGTGTTATTCCGACAGTATCCGCCTCTTGAAACGCGTCGTTGCCGATCATGTTTCTGGATACCTGGCCGGTTATACAGATAATCGGGATGCTGTCAAAATTGGCAGTGGCGAGACCCGTGACCGTATTGGTTGCGCCCGGGCCGCTGGTAACAATACAAACACCGGGTTTACCGGTAGAACGGGCATATCCGTCGGCCGCATGAATTGCCGCCTGTTCATGCCGTGTAAGAATAACATGGATGGATTTTTCCGAATAGAGGGCATCAAAAATAGGGATGACTGCACCCCCGGGATAACCGAAAATCAGGTCAACCCCCTCTTGTTTCAGCGCTTCAACGATTAGTTGTGAACCTTTCTCTTTCACCGCTTCAAAACCCCCGTTTTTAAAAAAAAGCCGTTCATCCTGTAAGGAGAACGGCCTCAATGGTTTGCACTTGCAAGCAGGTTATTCTCCTCCCGATTCCAGATGGGCAATAATAATTATCAGGCTGCAAAGAAGAGAAATTACTCGAAATATCCTGCTTAAAAAATACATGCCATTAATAAAACCTAATGAATACCTTTTGTCAAGTCTTTTTTTATCCCTTGACCTGCATATTGCCATTCCCTAATATATTTACGGGCATGAAACCCTTGTCAGTTTTTGATAAACTTGTAATGCAGCTTTCAACCTCCGAAAGAAAAGAACTCCTCGAAAAATTCCGGATCTCCTTTTCCGCCGGTAATGAACCCCTTTTTGAAGAAGATGAAGCCCGGGCAGAGGTGGATTTGGAAATTGAATACAAGCAGGCCGGTTTTCTAACTCGGCTATGTGTTTTTCTAAAATCAATTTTTTCCGGTAAAGAACTTTTGGTAGTGTTCGAAGAAAGGCTTTTAAAAAACATCGAGAAACGCATCGAAAAAGTTTATCCCGGGTTAGTGCACTTCAAAGAAAACTTTTTCTTATCGCCATTGTACACGGAAATAGAGGCATTGCGAAATGCGATAACATTTTTACGTTTTCCGCTTGAGAAGGCAATGGGAAAAGATAAGATGGATTTTATTGCTTTTCTCGGCGGGATGGAGATGGAAATAATCCAGGATGAACTTCTGCGGGAAACCGATCCCTTTCAGCTTGTTGAAAATTACGATTCTAAAAGTGACGGCGAAATAAGACAACAACTGGAGTACCGGATGGAAGATATCATTGAAGGGATCAGTGACCAGGATAAAGAAAATATGTATCGGTACTCGAAGGTGCTATATTTACTAAACGAACTGGTTTTTTTTCCTTTTGATAAACTTCTATCCTCCTTTATAACGGATGATGCCGGCAGGCCGGTCCGCTGTTTTATACGTGAAATAGATACACTACTCCTCCGGCTGGCCAATATTCTCTTAAGCCTCCGGTTGGCGCCTGAATCGACGCTTTTGGAAGGAATGTTTCTCTTCAATTTCCGTGATGAGATTGATGAGAGGGATTTTAAGCTGGAAGAAAAAGTAAATGAGATGATGGAGAAAGCCGATTATGCCCTGGCATGTATCCGGCGGTTTAATAAGAGCGTTCCCATGGAAGATATTCTGAAGCTGACGAATAGAAATATCAATTACCATCCTGTACCAATAGGAGGCGGCGAGGACTGGTTTAAACTGTATAAACAGTTCTGGCAGAACCGGTTTGAAAAACAGTTTAAAGAGTTTGTAGCAGAACGGAAAAAGAATCTGCTTCTGAAGAGTATCCTGAAATTTGTTAAACTGGCGGAATTGCCGAAACTCACTTATTACCGTACCGGCGCCTGGAGAGATATCACCATCAAACATGAGTTATCTCTGTTATTTTTGACGGCCTTCTACGAGCAGATTTTTATCAAAGAAATGAATTATATATTGAAAATAATTCTGATTGACGGTGACTTTTATAAGGAACAAAACAGGCAGGAATTTACGGATGCGTATAATGAGTTGAATAAAATTAAAGATTATACAAAATTACTTGAGTACAGGTTGTCGCCTGCCGGAGAAATTGGGAAAACGCTGGAAAAGACGGAAAAAGAGATAATCGCCGCACCGATAAAGAAAAAAAAGATGGAGGCTGTTTTTAACGATCCTGAAAAGGATGTAGAAAATATTATTTCAAAAGTGCATCGAAGTATAGGTAGTTTGGAAAATATTTTAGACGGTATTCTCCATGGTGAGGTCGGCGGGAAATATGATACCTTATCCAATCGGGTTCATATCGGCGGAAAAGAAAATAGAGTCATACTTAAAGAAATTGGTGCGATCGCGGACAAATTAAATAAAGCCAGGGAGCTCCTGGATTCAATCAGCGAGGTGGAAAACCGGTTATGGCTTTAGAACATACACGGCTTAATGCGGGTTATAGCGATAACTATGTAAAACTTTTCCAGGAGAGATTTGAGGATACAGGTTATTCCCTCTGTATGTATATAACGTTAAAGCGGGCCGGTGGTATGCTCCTTGCCCGGGAAACGGTAAACGATAATCGTCTTGGTTTTTATGAAAATCTCGGAATACCAGAAGACAAAGTGATTGGATTGAAACAGGTTCATTCAAAAAGGGTCTATGTTCTTTCAGCGGATGATGAAATTCCCGGATTGAAAGACGGCGGCCTGGAAGGTGACGGTATAGTAACTGCGGATAAGGCTCTTTATTTAACAGTGACGACCGCCGACTGCCTGCCGATATTTCTTGTCGACCAAAAAACGGGTGTCTTTGGGATTGTACATTCAGGCTGGAAAGGTACCGGTATCGCCGTTAATGCCGTGGAGCGGATGCACGGGGAATACGGAATACGGTTTAAAAACATCAAAGCGGTTATCGGCCCGGGGATCGGTTCTTGCTGTTATTCTGTTGACCGGGAACGGGCCGCCCTGTTCAGAAAAAACTGGGGTAACCGCTCAGTCTTAAAAAAAAACGGAAATTGCTGCCTGGATTTAAAAACCGTTAATGCCCACCTGCTTCTGAAGAAGGGAGTGGAAGATATTACCATATTTGACGATTGCACCTCGTGTAACCCTCTCCTGGGCTCTTATCGAAGAGAGGGAAAGCACGCTTTTACCAGAATGCTTGCGTTAATTGGATATTTCAAGTAGGTTAAAGCTCCATGAGGTGTACAAATGACGGAATTCAAACAACAATGGAGAAAGATAATCAGCGTTTGTCTGAATGCGCTGGCTTCGGAACACAAGCTTGTAATTGAACCGATTTCTGAAACTAGTATAATCACTGAAACACCGCCTCAGCCGGAACTTGGAGACATTGCATTTCCAATGTTTCCCTACGCCAGGCTATTCCGCACGGCTCCGTCTCGTATCGCCGATTCTTTGTCGAGCAGGATTGCGGCCGGTACCGAATACCTCAAATTCGGAAAACCATCGCCGCATGGACCATATTTGAATATACGCCTTAACAGGAGCTACATTTTCGACCAGGTAATCAGGGCAGTCCTGGCGGCTAAGGAAAGCTATGGATGCACCACGAGGTTAAAAAAGAGCCGGGCTATGATCGAGTTTTCCTGTCCCAATACGAATAAACCCCTGCACCTCGGGCACCTTAGGAATGATGCCTTAGGCGAAAGTGTTGCCAGAATACTGAAGGCTAACGGGGCAGACATTCGTAAAGTAAATTTAATAAATGACAGGGGCATTCACATCTGCAAATCAATGCTGGCATATAAGAGATTCGGTAATGGCAAAACTCCAGAATCTGAAGGAATAAAGCCCGATCATTTTGTCGGCGATTACTATATACTGTTCGATAAATGGGTAAAACAGGAACCTGATGCCGACAGACAGGTTCGTGAAATGCTTAAGGATTGGGAAAACGGAGTCGGGGAAGTTACAGAACTCTGGCAGACCATGAATGCATGGGCAGTTTCCGGTATTGAGGAAACCTACAGAAAAACCGGAATTTCTTTCGACATGGTTTATTATGAAAGCAAAACCTACCGCCTCGGTAAAGAGGCAGTCTTACAGGGGCTTGCAAACAATGTCTTCTATCAGGATTCCGACGGCTCCGTCTGGGTCGATCTTAAGGAGATAAAACTTGATAAGAAGGTGCTCCTGAGAAATGACGGAACATCCCTGTACCTTACCCAGGATATCGGTACGGCTATAACACGGTATAAAGACTGGCCGTTTGACAGGCTTATCTATGTTGTGGCTTCCGAACAGCAGTACCATTTCAAAGTGCTTTTTTATATCCTGGAAAAATTGGGATTTGAATGGGCAAGACATCTCCATCATCTTTCATACGGGATGGTTAACTTGCCCGAAGGTAAAATGAAATCCAGGGAAGGGGCAGTCGTGGATGCGGATGATCTTCTCGAAGAGTTAAAAGCGATGGCCATGGAAGAGATCCGTTCAAAGGGCAGGGAGTTAATCGTAGGCGATATCGAAAAAATATCGGAAGCAATCGCCCTGGGCGCCCTTAATTATTACCTTTTGCAGGTTTCTCCATATAAAGACATGATATTTAAGCCTGAGGAATCAATTTCTTTTAACGGTAATACCGGTCCATATCTACAGTAC
>JBFMGN010000139.1:0-7365 GCA_040752435.1 Spirochaetota bacterium | reverse complement strand
GCCCGGCTCAAGTAAATTCAGAATGTCGGAATCAAAAGTTGAGGTCTGGCTTAGGACATCGGTTAGAATAGCTGTAACCTCTTTGTTGGTACTTCTGACAACAGTGGAAAATTCCCCATATTCAAGAATAGTTCCCTTTTTAAGGATATACAAATAATCGGCGACCATGGAAGTTAATACAGGATTATGAGTTGAAATAATAAGCGTCCGGTTTTGCTCTTTCAGCTCTTTTATCATTTTGATAATTCGATCGGAAAACTCATGATCCACTGACATGGTTGGAGAATCCATAAAAATTATATCGGGATCTGTTATCAACGCCCGGGCGAAAGAGGCTATTTTACATTCCCCGGCGGATAGCTGTGACGGCCTTAGCAACGGATCGTCGTAAAATCCGACTTTCTCAATAATTTGTTCTATTCTCCGTTTCCTTTCCGCGGCCGAGAAGGATCTGTAGTGGAATTCAAGGGGCAGGCTCAAGTTTTGAAAAATCGATTTATTGGCCCAGAGAGCAGCATCCTGAAAAACAAAACTATTCTTTTTTCTGAATGCCAAAAGCTCTTTTTCCGACATCTTATTTAGATCTTTCCCATTAACAAAAACTTTCCCTCCTTCCGGCGGAATTATACCGGCGGCAACTTTTAACAGCGTACTTTTCCCGCAGCCGGAAGGTCCCATTATGACCGAGGTTTTGCCTTTTGGAAATCCTATATTTATATTATTCAGTACTTTTACTTCTTCCCGCTGAACAACAAGGTCTTGCAATTCGATAGTGAAATCTTTCATTTTAGCTCCATTTTTAAATATAATAAATCAAAGTAACGATCGCATCCGCTACAATACAGAGAATAAAACCCTGGCCTACGGATTTGATAACGTACTGAGGTATCTCGGTGGATGAACTTTGAACCCTGAACCCGTTATAGGTCGCAACTGTGGCAATTATTACGCCGAAAATAAAGCTTTTAAGCAGGGAAGAAAATATATCCGCCGGTTTCAGTTGCGACAAAAGATTTGAAAAATAATCCGCAAAGGGGATTGGCTTAATCAATTGCGAAATGAAAAAGGAGAAGACCAGTCCGAATATGTTGAAATAAAGATTAAGCAGAATCATGGAAACGGTAACACCCAGAAAGCGGGGAACCACGAGGTATGATATCGGATTTATCCCTACCGCAACGTAGGCTTCGATTTCATGGGAGATAACCATATTCCCCAGTTCGGTTGCAATGGCTGTCCCGGAGCGGGCAATAATTATAAAAGCGGTAAGAAGCGGGCCCAACTCCCGCGTTATGACCGTGATAAGGATTGTGTATATCAGTTTACCCTGTCCGAACTGGGGAAGCAGGGAAACTCCTTGAATAATGATCACCGCGCCCAAAGACATACTTAAGATAGCCGTAATACTTAAAGCCTCGAATCCGGTAAAAAGAATCTGCATGATAAGTACTTTAAAACCCACCTGCCTTCTTTTTATGAAAAAAAGTGTTTCTTTTAATACCTGGTAAAAAAAACCGGCCGCGTAGAAAAAATCTCTTATTTTCTTTTTAAGCCATCGGCCGAGGGCCGTTATCATTACTTCTTATCTCCCGACAATAGTTATGATATAAAAATTATCACCTTCCTTCAACTATCTATAAACGTACCGTCTGATTCCGTCCATCGCCGCATACTACAATCGGCCGAAGGCCGTACCATACGGAATGAAGATACTACGAGCGTAAGCTCGTAGTATCTTCATTTATTGGAATGTGTAAAGTAAATCTATCCTATTTTCCGGGATTATATATGAGGCTCTTTCAAAATATAAATAAATTCTGGTTTTTGAAATTGCCTCATATATATAATTGTAATATGGTAAAGATTTTATGTATTTTTATTAAAAAAAAAGCCGATATGTTAAGAGAATCGATCTTATTTTTAAGCGAAAACTGGAGAATTCAGAATTTATTTTTGTTGGAAGGGCTATTAATGTTAACCAGATTTTCTTTAAGCAATGTAACCCTTGTTACGCCGACCGAGGTCATCCCCGATTCATCTATCATGATAGATAATATAAAAATATCGGCTTTTGGCAGGAAAACCGCGTCCGACTTTGCAGCTCTTGAACCGCGGTTTGTGTATCCTGCCTTGATAAATATCCACGACCACTTGAGGGGTGATTATCTGCCCCGGGTGGGTCCCCGGAGGGGGAGGTTTTACCTTAATTGGTCGTACTGGGATAACGATTTAAAATCATCGAAAGTATACAAAGAACGATCAAACATTTCTGCGGAGGATTGTTATTTTCTCGGTGCGTATAAAAACCTTTTTTCAGGGGTGATTACGGTGAATGACCATTTCCCGCACGAAATGAATAGCGAGTTTATTCCGAAACTGCCGGTTCGTGTTGTTACAGAATACACTTTGGCGCATGAGTGTTCCTCTTTTGACCTTAAATGGGGTGACGGCATAGAAATTGAGTTTAAGCGTGCCAGGGAAAAGAATTATCCCTTTATAACCCATTTGGAAGAAGGTTTTGACAAGGAGTCTCAGGATGGTATCTTTATCTTGGAAAATCTCGGATGTCTTGATGATCATGATGTCCTTGTGCATTGCATCGGCTTTTCAGATAAGGACATTCTCCTGGCAAAAGAAAAAGACGTGCATATCGCATGGTGCCCGGCTTCGAATATTTTCATGTTCAATGTCACCTGTAAAATAAGAAAAATACTCCAGGCAGGGATAAATGTTTCGATTGGAACGGATTCAACCCATACTGGTTCAATAAATCTACTTGAAGAGATGAGATACGGCCGCCGCGTATACCGCAGTATGTATGGCGAAGATCTATCCGCCCGGCTGATTACCGAGATGGTGACTATCAACCCGGCCAAAGCTTTCCGTAAAGATAATTTGATCGGCAGTTTGAAAGAAGGGAAATTAGCTGATATACTGGTAATTATGCCGAAAGATAGCGACCCCTACGAGGCTTTGATAAAAACAAATATTGAAGATATTGTCCTGCTATTGCAGGAAGGAACCCCGATTTACGGTTCACCGGATTACGAAGAGCTTTTCAAACTGCGAAATGCGGATTATTCTAAGGTGGTGGTACGAGGCAGGCAAAAACTGGTAAAAGGAGACCCGGCGGGACTCCTGGCGCGAGTGCGGGAGGCTGTAGGATTCAAGAAAGAACTTGATTATATGCCGATTGATAATATTCCTTAAGAGCGGTTTAAGGCGCAATCGGAGTTGATGATAATGGAATAGCGACATGCGAAGAACTTGAAGCGGGATGGTATAAAAAGCAGGAGAAAGTATGTCCCCTAAATCGGTCGAGTACAAAGCAAACTCAATTATTTATTTTAAAGGCGATGTCAATAACGACAAAGTCTATATTTTAAAATCCGGTAAAGTCAGCCTTAAATCCAACGATATCGAAACAGGTCAGGAAATTCAGGAGATGATCCAAACCGGAGAGTTTTTTGGGGTTAAATCCGCCCTGGGCAAATACCCGCGTGAGGAAACGGCGGTTGTGCTGCAGGATTCCAGCGTGGTCATTTTCTCTGTGGCCGAATTCGAACAATTAACTCAACAAAATACCCGTATTATAATGAAAATGCTCAAGGTATTTTCCAATCAACTTCGGCGGATTCATAAACAGGTTAGAAATCTCATTTCAACGGAAGAGCAGGGAATGAATCCGGAAACAGGTTTGTTTAAAATAGGGGAGTACTATTTAAAAAACAAAAAATACGTTCAGGCATTATATGCTTTCCGGCGGTACCTTACCTACTATCCATCGGGCAATTTTGCCGAATCTGCAACCGGCAATATTGGAATGATAGAAGGCAAGGTCCAGGGTGCGGCCAGAGCACATCCAGCGCCCTCAGGGGATTCAGCCGCGGCATCAAAAGGCAACCAGCTTTCCGATATTGCGAAAGATTACTATAACGGTGTAAGCCTTTTCAGTCAGCAAAAATATACGGAAGCTCTGAAGGAGTTTACCAGGATCGCAGACAGCGGCCAGGATGAGGAGTATGCGGCGAAATCCCTCTTTGAAATCGGGAGATGCCTGTTTTCCATAAAACATTTCGACCAATGTATAAAACACTTCACGGCCATGATCCAAAAATATCCGAAACACCCGGAACTGCTGGACTCGCTGTTTTATATTGGCAATTGTTATGAGAGTAAAAATCAGAAGGATAAGGCCCTGTCTTTTTACAACAAAATTCTTTCGCTGGCTTCTGCTGATTCTTCGGTGTACAGAAAGGCCAAAAAAGCAATCCGCAATATTGAGGGGAAATAAAAATGGCTTTTGACATGTCCATGTTCGAAAGGTTTGCTGTAACCTTTCAGAAGAACGATATAATCTTTTGCGAATATGAACCCGGAGATACTTTTTATCTTATTCAGTCGGGAAGTGTCGATATTGTAAAAATAATGGGCAACATAGAAAAAATAATCGATATATTACAGCCCGGTGAAATTTTCGGTGAAATGGCGATACTTGAAGAAGCTCCTCGTTCAGCGACCGCCATTGCCAGGGAGAAGGTGAAAGCGCTCGCTTTTAACCGGGAGAACTTTGAAGTACTGATGATGGGGAATCCGCAGATAGCCTTTAAACTGCTTAAACTTTTTACAAAGCGTATATACGACCAGAAACGCCGCTTTATGATACTTACCTTAAGCGATGTGCAGGTAAGGGTAGCAGATGTTTTTGTAATGCTTTCCGAGACACAGCCGGTAAGTGATCCTTCAGTTGATGAAAGAACTTTCAAGACAACGGTGGATGATATCGCCCATTGGGCCGGTATGTCTCCGGATCAGTGCAGGCAGGTTATTAATCACTTTGCATCGCAGAGAAGGATCGAAGTGTTTAACGATAAAATTGTGGTAAATAACATAAACGATTTTGTCCGGTTTGTTGCCTCCCGGCGCAAACATAAATAGAAAAATAAGACCATCTAAGCCCGCAATAAATGAGGATACACACCTTTCCGCCTGCCAAGCGCCTCCCGGTACACTTCGATATAGCGTGCGGCGCTTTCCTCCCATGAGAATCTTTTCCGCATCGCCCGTTTTTTCATTTCGACTATGTGATGAGGCCTGTTATACCATGCCCATACAGCCCACCCTATGACATTATAGATCGTTTTGGGCGAAAGGTCATCGAACATGAAGCCTGTTCCGCCGCCGGTCATCTCGTTATAATTTTCCACAGTATCTGCCAGTCCTCCGGTTCGCCTGACAATCGGCAATGTGCCATACCGCAGGGAATACAGTTGATTCAAGCCGCACGGTTCATATTTACTCGGCATAAGAAAAAAATCACTCCCGGCCTCAATCCAATGCGCCAGGCGGTTATCAAAGCCTATATACACTTTAAGATTGGGCAGTTTGCCGGCTAGAATATTCAATTCCTCTTCGCACCACCTGTCACCCGAACCGAGAATTATCCACTGGACATCCATATCTGTACAGATTTTATACAGGCTTCCCCAGGCCGGGCCGCAGAGCTCGCCAAAACCTTTCTGGTCAACCAGCCGGCTTACCATACCGATAAGAGGTTTTCTCGCGTCAACCGGTAATCCGGCTTCTTTCTGGAGTGACAGTTTAAGCCTGGTTTTATTGGAAATATCCCTGTGAGAGTAATGAAAAGGAATTAAGGGGTCATTTTCCGGGTTCCATTCCTTGTAGTCTATTCCGTTGAGAATTCCAAATAAATCTCCGTGCCGTTTCCTTAAGATGTCATCCATCAGAAAACCGTATTCCGGGGTCTGTATCTCTTGGGCATACGTGGGGGAGACGGTAGTTAATATATCACTATTTATTATTCCGGCTTTGAGAAAATTAAGCTGATCGTAGAACTCAAACCCGGAGCCGTGAAACTGTTCCCAGGTTAACTGGGTGTAATGGATATCATGTTTTGAGAAGATACCCTGATATCCGACGTTGTGAATCGTAAGGACACTGGCGGTCTTTTCAAAAACTTCATTCCTTTCTAAGGTGTTGAGATAAACCGGAACAACCGCTGCCGGCCAGTCATGGGCATGCATAATGTCGGGCACCCAGTCGAGACGCCTGCAAAGCTGAAAAGCTCCACGGCAGAGAAAGGTAAACCTGCGGGCGTTGTCAGGGAAGGAAGATTCTTCTTTTGTACCGTAAATGCCATTTCGGCCGAAAAAGACTTCATGGTCAAGGAAATAGACCGGTACATCCGTTTCCGGAAGTACACTTTCATAGACTTTAGACCATTCCTCTCCGAAGCCGAGGGGAACCCCGAGAGGTCCCTCCCTGGGTTTAAGAATACCCTTGTCTATAAAGTAATAGCGCGGCATAACAAGCCTGACATCATAGCCGCCTTCTCGTAATTTTGCGGAAAGGGCACTTACCATATCTGCCAGACCGCCGGCTTTTGCAAAAGGAAAAGCCTCGCTGGTTATCATGAGTATCTTGAATTTTTTTTGTGCCACGCTCCGATCCTCTAAAAAATACTTAAGCCGAAGTAATAGCTTATCCGGTAATTATCGTAAATTGTGAGACCTAACCCTGAATATAGATTGATTGCCGGCGTATTGTTCTTTTTGACGAACAGGCAAATTTTCTTCTGTTGCTGTTCGAGTTCGCCTGCTAAGAAACGCATTAACCTTTTGGCTATTCCCATGCTGCGGTATTTTTGTTTTGTAAAGACACCTCCAATCTGACAGTAATTAAAACCAATTGCGTTTGTTCCAGCCTTGGCGATGATTTCTCCGTTTAATTCTGCAACTACAACTATCTGGGTCTGGAGGCTTTTTTTCAGTTGCAGCAGACTGAAAGATGGATTGAACCTTTCAGGATCAATCAGCACCTCCTCTTTTTCATAATCGGCCTGGAGGGGGGCCAATAGTTTTGCGTCGTTGACTTTCGCTTTTCTGAAATGCAGGCCCGCTATGGAAGGTAATTGCTCGGTATCTTTTACGTAATCTTTCATTGTCATAAGATAATAATCAACCCGCGTGGCCTGTTTTTTAAGCATCCCTTCAATAACTGCCACCTGGGAAGCTATACCCATAATGGAGTGTATCTGGGCTGCTTTGTTTTCAATATAGGCAGCTAAGCCTTTATCCAATGCAGAAGGATGGGTAAGGGTATCTAAGACGGGCAAGATGAGCCCGCCGGGTGTAAAAAGCAATACTTCCTGGATTGTGCCCGTTGTGACTGACCGGTTTACTAAAAGTTTATTTTTTTTTAACGGAACAAGCGCCTGATCTTCATCTATCAGGCGTGATGTCAACATTACACATGTGCTTTCCCTTGCTTTCAGAAAAGCGAGTATTTCCGGAAAATCTTTTCGCCTTATAACGGCCCACGCCACGGATTCTTTATCCTTTTACT
>JBFMGN010000138.1:0-7380 GCA_040752435.1 Spirochaetota bacterium | reverse complement strand
AGCTGCTCCTGTCTGAATTATATTGCTTAAAGTACTATTTCAATGCTTTTTTTCCTCTCTTATCTTTTTGCCAATTCCACCCTCTGTGCCCTCTGTGCGAAATTTCTTTATCCCCTCTCCTTGTCAACGCAGAATTTGAAACAGCAGTAGTTTATTCTCTGACCTCATCGAGCACGGTTTCTTTCGACTCGGCAAACAGGATTTCATCCAGCGCCCGATCCAGTTTTATGGTATCTGTAACAGACCTGATAAAGCTCTTTTCCTCATCCGTTATCCCGAACTTCTTCGAAATATGCCTGATAAGTACATTCTGTTCATCGACATAGTTACTCTGATCGAGGGTAAGAGAGGCAAGATCGAGTTTAGTTATGGTGTGAAGCAATGCGGCCACCGAGTGGTACAACAATAGGTATCATGGCGATCCCACACCGGGATCATGGTATCCCAATTCCCTCGAGATTCTGTTGCAGGCCTCTTTCAGGAAGGGCAGGATCGAATCCACCACCTGCTCGGAGAAGCGCTGGGTAGGGATGCTCGTCCCAACGCGGCTACCACTTTTGATCAATGATTCCGGATAGGAACACTGATGCAATTGATGCCGATCTCGGATTCCTCAAGGTCCAGGGCGTAACCGTCTCGCTTGACTCTTTCCAGTTCTGCGATCAGCGCTTCCTCGCTTGTGATGGTGTTGGAGGTAAACCTTTCCAGGACTCGCTTGTCGCGGATGAAGCGGTGCAGCTTCTCCGGCGTGAACGATGACAGCAGAACCTTGCCCATGGCCGTGGCGTGTGAATTGGCCCATCTGGTTCGGGATTCTGGTCGGCTTCACGGGATGAGTGCTTTCCATGCGGATTACGAAGAGCATCGCCTCGCTCTCCAGCATGGTGAGGTAGAAGTTTTCGTTGAAACGTTCGACCAGCTCCACGACGAGGGGCTGTGCGATGTTGTACAACGAGAGACTGTCGAGGTAGCGGTTGCCCAATTGAAGGGTCTTCGCTCCTAGTTGGTACCTGTTGGTTTTGCCATCCTGCCGGAGGAGGTTCATCTGGCAAAGGGTATGGGCAAGGTTATAGACTGTGCTGCTGCCCAGGTGCAGGTCTGCCGCAAGCTCCTTCAGCCGGATTCCTTCCGTGGACTGGGAGACGATGTCAAGGATTTTTGCCGCTCTCTGGATCGATTGGATTAACTTCATGGGGTTCCTCGATCTTATATTAATGGATTTTTTTTTCAAAATCCATTATGAAAAGGAGTGATCATTCTGATAATAATTATTTTAACGGTTGGTGCGTTGGGAGTATCCTTTGCGTCCAGAGGGACTCGAACCCCCGACCTACTGCTTAGAAGGCAGTTGCTCTATCCAGTTGAGCTATGAACGCAGAATTCTTGGCAGTTAGATGAATCAACATTGTACGCAACGCCAATAAACTGCCAAAAATGTCGGGATGAGAGGAGTCGAACCTCCGGTCTCCTGCTCCCAAAGCAGGCGCCTTAGCCTCTAGGCTACATCCCGTACGAGAAACGATTGGAGAGTATATCCAATTTCCCCTTCATCGTCAACGCCTTTTCTTTTTGGTGGCGCTTTTTACCTCTTGATACCTTCCATAAATAACTTTGCCGCCTTGGTTGCATTTTCTGCATCCACATTGGCAGGTTCGCCGTGAGGCAGGAGCCCCTCTTCAGTAGGATATCGTCCCTTGTAAATACTGTTCAGGAATACCGCATCATCAATATTCTTTCTCATATAAAGCACCCTCCCGGTTTTAATTATTTCTTCAATAAAAGGACTTCCGATGGAAAAGAGATACTTTATCTCAGCCGGCGTATAGACCACTATATCAAGGGGGACAGCCCTGTCCAGCAGTATCCTTTCCACGTGGATCCGCCTGTCTATCGGCCTTTCTTTCGTGTCCTTCGTAATAAGGAGATCTATATCGCTAATTTCGGTCGCCTTACCGCTTGCCTGAGAACCGTAAAGAATTATACTATTCGGGTCATAAAAGGTTATAAGCCGTTCTTTTATTTCATCAATTGTGTTTAACATAATATGATGAGTCTAATCAAAAAAATAAGGGAAATCAAGGAAACGCCGGGTAAGAACTCAATAGGGAGGGGTTGTGATAAGTGTGGTCTTCGACTGTCCGATATTGAAATCAGAACAAAATACAGGGAATAAGTAGCGCAGCCTAGTAACAAAAGGAGAACTATTTAAAATTTACTACGATTGTACTATAATTGATAATATAAATGTGATGTTAATTATTAACTATGGAGAAATATTTAATGAGTGATCTCTCCGATAAAGTTAAAAACAAGCTGGCACTTCTGACAAAGGAGTTTACCCATCAGCTTCCCCAAAGGGTTCAAAGAATAAGAGAAACTGCATCCCTTGCCCTGGACGAGCCGAAAAATATGGAAAAACTGAAAGAGTTACATATGATTGTTCATAAATTAAGCGGCTCTGGGGCTACTTTTGGCTTCGAATCCTTGTCGCTGGTCTCCAAGAGGCTTGAAGATTTAATTTCTGTTCTCCTTTCCAGAGATGGAGCAGTCGCACAAGCTGAATATGAACAGGTCATTTCCCTGTTGGATGAAATAGACCGCGAATGTGATTCTAATAAACCGGAGAAAGCAATGAACGAAATTAATGGAAAAATCGCTAAAATGGAGATACGTGAACCCACCGGCTATGATGAGAAAACAGTCTATTTGATTGAAGGTGATGACGAACATGCAGCCGATCTTACTGATCAACTGGGGTTTTACGGTTATACCGTTGATCGGATTTATGCATGTGAAGTTTTAGAACAAAACTTAAATAGCGACGTAAGGCAGGTGGTTATCATAAATACAGCCTTTCTCGAGAAAAATCCAAATGCCCAGGCGAAACTTGCTAAAGTAAAAAAGAGCTTTGAAAAGGTTTTAAACATTATCTTTGTCTCTGAATTTGAAGATTTTTCAACCCGCCTTAAGGCTGTTCGTGCCGGTGGAGATGCCTTTTTCCCCTTCCCTATTGATACCGGCCGGCTCATTGAAAAGATTGACAGCCTGACGTCAAGAAAAGACCATAAACCCTACCATATCCTGATTGTGGATGATGACCAGGAGCAAGTCTCTTTTTACGCTATGATACTTCAGCAGGCGGGTATGATAACCTCCGTTGCATCGGATCCGAGAAATGTCATTAAAGTTTTAATTGAAGCCAAACCCGAACTTATTTTAATGGATATGTATATGCCCGGTTGTGACGGGAGCGATCTCGCCGCGATTATCCGCCAGCAGGAAGCCTTTGTCAGCATTCCAATCGTTTTCCTTTCTATAGAGACCGATATGGATAAACAACTGGCTGCCATCCGGTTGGGAGGAGATGATTTTCTTGTTAAACCGATAAAAGCCGAACATCTGATCTCTTCAATAAGCACGCGGGCGGAGAGAAGCCGCTCAATGCGGTACTTTATGGAACGTGATTCCCTTACCGGTCTGTTAAATCATTCCAATTTGAAAGAACAGCTTGGAAGGGAAGTAATGCGTGCCAAACGAACGGAAACTGAGATTTGTTTCGCCATGATTGATATTGACCGGTTCAAATCCGTAAACGATAAATACGGTCATATTACCGGTGACCGGGTTATTAAAAGCCTGGCCAGGCTCCTTCATGACAGGGTTCGCTCCACCGATATAATCGGCCGATACGGCGGGGAGGAGTTTGGGATAATCTTTATAAATTCGTCCCTTGGAAACTCTCAAAAAAAGATGGATCAGATTCGGGAGGATTTTTCAAAGATCAGGCACCAGTCAGAGTTGGATTATTTTTTTGTCACCTTCAGTTGCGGAATTGCTTCCTATCCCGATTTCGATAACCCGAATGCACTGAACGAAGCGGCGGATAAAGCTCTGTACGAGGCGAAGGAGACAGGACGAAACAGGATTGTAACCGCCCGAAATGCGGGAAAATGAAGATACTACGAGCTCACACTCGTAGTATCTTCGTTCCGCGTGGTACGGCCTTCGGCCGATTGTCATATCGTCGCATACTATAGGCGTTAGCCTATAGTATGCGACGATGAACGGAATAAAACATCAATTCACAGGGAAAAGTTATTCCGCGGGCTTCCCACCTGCACGCAATTTTACAGACCAGATGATTTCTGAATACATTCCTTCCCACCAGTTCTCTACGCCTTCCAAAATATTCAATTTTGTACATTGAAGGGCACAGACCCTCCATTGCAGGCGGGGAGGAGGAAAAAGCAGGTCCTTAATGCTTTCAAACGCATGGGGTTCTTCTTCAAATGCCAGGAAAAATCCGGGAAAAGGATCAATGAAAGCCTTAATTTCGCTTTTTTGGAGTTTATCCCTCAGCCATGTCCAGATAAAAGTCTGTTCAATGGCGGCGGTATCCTGTAGGATTTCGAGATAGAGACAGTTTTTATGGAAAACATAATCACCGGTCCTAACAGGGCCTGTAGCCGGGTATGTTCGTGATAGAATGGTTTTACGATCTACAGGAACATCGGAAAACAGAACAGGAATACAAGGTGAAAACAGGATGGCCGATACGAGCCCTTTTGCCTTGAAAATAGCATATTGGAGATTTTTTACTACTGAGTTAATATTACTCGGTGCCTGTATAGCTACCATATATTTATCATTATCAATCTTCATAAATCAACTTGCCTATCCGTATTTTTAAAGAATGCCATATTTCTCTTTTTCTTGTAAATATAATATGCTATTCCGCTGTAATTCCTTCGTCCGACATGGCTTAAGCCATCGTCGGACTGTATTGGCGAAGATTTTCAATAAAGTCCATTGCGGCTTAAGCTGCAATGGGATAGGATAAGTTAAAAATACCAGGATAATAAAATGAAACACAAAGTAGAAACTGTAACCGAACAATTAACCGACATGATCAAGACATGGCACTCGGTTGATGCGATCACATTAGCGGATTCTGCCGATATCGATATACTGGATCCTTACTTTTTCTTAAGCCTGGATGTGTACTATAAAGGCGGTATTTCAGACCCGGAGCACAGGCGTAAGGTTTTTGTAAATGCAATCGCTTTTGAATCATCACAGGTAAGTAACAAAGACAGGTTTCTTATAAACGACCTGCCTGTCCGGATTGAGTATAAAGACATGGATGTAATTGATGACAGTATAAAAAGATGCGAGGCATATCTGAGAGTTTTTAAACGGACCGGAACATACATGTACTACCGGCTGGAAAAAGGACATGTTTTATTCCAGAAGTCACCCTGGCTTGATGAAACGAGAAAAAAGCTTTCAAATATGCCGGAGCATTTCTGGAAGATTTTACGATCCAGCTTTCAATCAACCATGGCACATTGCTTGGGTGATCTGGAAGCGGCTGATATGCGAGGTGACAATTTTTTCTATCTTATCTCTTCCGCATTTTTCATAAAAAGTTTATGCAGTCTTGTTTTTACGATTAATCGCAGGTTTGAGCCGTCCGGCAGAAAGTGTCATGACATGATCTTAAGCCTTCCACAACTGCCTGAAAATTTTCGCGGCAGATTTGAGAGTATTTTACGACAGGATGATGTGCTCTCTCCGTCCAGGAGAAGGGAGGTGGCGGAATTACTGGCAAAAAGTCTCATTGCTATGAAATAATTCTTCTATTGATACTCCTCCTTTCCTCATGCAACGGGGGGGTTGATTCTTTCTCTTTTCAACTTCCGGCGGGTAAAACCGTCAAACTGGCGGAGAAACCAGGCCGGGCAGCCGGAGCAGAGGGGCTCCTACTCCCTGCAAAGGCGGGAATGCGAAGAAGTCCGTTATATTTGTTGAAAAGCGGGGTGGAAATTGCAGAAAATGGGAAAGCATTCTCCCTTATTTATCAATCGTCTATAACATCTCTCTTCCTCAGAGTCTTCTCTACCGGCAAAAAAGAAATAGCGGCGGCAACATTACCGGTCTCTTCCGATAATGTGGTGGACTTTCGTCTGCCTCTCAAACGAGGCTTAAGTATCGGCGGTTTTCTCATTGAAACGGAATCAAACCTGGGAGATGCCCGTATTCTGGGAGCAGGAATCAGTCCGTATTATGCCGGAATAAACATGATAGGAAACTATACGATCCTTGGCAGCGGGATGCTTCATACCAAAGGGGGAAAACACGGCTCCTCTTTGGAAGAGTTTTCTTTCTCCCGCATATTACGGGAGAATCTTGTAAACGGCAGCGGCACCGGGATTTTACTTGAGTATAGTTATTGGCCGCCGGATAATAATTACTACATTACCAACAATCCGCTCAATGGAGTGGTCTTGAAGTGTTCTTTTGGTAAAGATGAAAAGTCCTTAAAGCTGAAACTTCACCCCGGGGTTCACAAAGTTTACTTGTACAGCGAAATATGTTTATTTCAGCCCGATAGTTTAAGTGTTGAATCCGACACCAGCGGTTTTTCCATCCAAACAATCGAAATAATCGGGCAAGATCGGGATAAGCCGATACCCGCCGATTTCGGTACCATTCTTATGTACCCGCCTTCGGTATGGCGCAAAAAGGAATACGAACTTTTTTCCTGGAATCTCTACCCAAGTATACTTGTTTTTGACACAGCCGATTATTCCATTCAATCATTGTTCTTCACGCGACTGGCTTTCTTTGTGGAGAAAAAGGGATTTACGGGTACTCTCCTGCCCGATACCCGGCTTAAGGAGCAACACGGGTGGAATGCGCATGATTACAGTGCGGAAAGTCTGTCGGCGTTTTTCCAGGCGGCCCTGGAACAAAAGTTTACCCTGAATGCGGCCGAGGAGGAATTGAAAACCATACTACTGAAAAACCGGATAATTTATGAACAAAAGGGTAGATTTCTCCCGGGCCGGGGGGGCGTTTTGTCCATTTCGAGGGAGTCCCCGGCGGTTTTACGAAAAAGGTTTATTACCCACGAGGGTTTTCACGGTCTCTTCTTTTCCAGTCCCGAATATCGGAATGAATGTTTTCGTATCTGGAATAACCTGCCAAAACAGGAACAGGATTTCTGGAAAATGTTTTTTAATCGACTTGCCTATGACACCGACAATACGTACCTTATTGTCAATGAATTTCAGGCGTATCTTTTGCAGCAACCTCTTAAGGATACAGAAAACTACTTTCGAAACCATGCGGTCTTTCACGGTCTTCTTTCAAAAGATGATAAGGGAGGTGTTCTAAAAGCCTTTTTTTTCGAAAAACCGCACTATTTTGAAAGTACGGCCAGGGAAATGGCAATCTCCGCCTTTAAAAATGCAGGCGTTTGGGCTGGAGATTTAGAGTGCCTTACAGATACCAATCGATCATTTGGAGAAGCTCGGCCTTGATGCCGTGGCGGCTGCCATCTTCGGATTCACGCTAATCGAAATTCCCCACCGTTTC
>JBFMGN010000137.1:0-7383 GCA_040752435.1 Spirochaetota bacterium | reverse complement strand
GAGGATGGGAATGCAGGCTGGTATTAAAAATATAGATGCCACTGCCTTGCCCCTGTGGGATTTAAACCCGATTTACAAAGGTTTTAATGATGCAGCCTATACAACCGGTAAAGACCACCTCAATAAACTGATAGATACCTTCCTGAAACTTGCAGGCGACCGGGGAAAAGCTGAACAAAGGCCTGGGGACTGGATCAAAAATTGTATCGATTGTTACAACACTACCGCCGATTTATTCGAGGATCTTTCCGCCTATGCCTATATGCGCTACTCCACCAATACGCAGGACAAAGAGGCTCTTAAGGAGATAAACGTTCTGGAACACGCCGGTGTGCCCTTGAAAGAAGCCAGAGTACTTTTTAGAAATAACCTTTCCGCGATCCGGGAAAGCCTGTTCCGTATATTTGACGAATATCCAGAACTTAAATTGTACCGTTTTTTTATCGAGGAGGAGCTTTTTTATCAGGGCAAACAGATGTCGCCTGGGGAAGAAAGCCTGGCCGCGGACCTGTCACGCTCCGGAGGGGAGGCATGGTCCAGACTTCAGGAGGCAATATCCTCAACGCTTTCGGTTATATGGGACGAAACGACCGGGGAGGAAAAAACGGTCACCGATTTGAGAAATCTTGCGGATCATACGGACAGGGCCACCAGGGAAAAGGCCTTCAGAAAAGAAGTGGAGGCGTGGAAACGCATGGAAATTCCCCTGGCATTTTCATTAAACGGGGTAAAAGGTTTTTCCATCACCTTGAATAAAAGGAGGAAGTACCCAAGCACCCTGGAAAGATCCATCCACCAGGCGAGGATAAGCGGTAAGGTTCTCGATTCCCTTATAACCGTAATGAAAGACTCCCGGCCGATCTTCAGAAAATACCTCAAGGCCAAGGCGCAATTACTGGGTTTGGACAAGCTGGCATTTTTCGATATTTTCGCACCCGCAGGGACACATAACAGGCTCTGGCCTTTTGACAAAGCGAAAGATTTTATTATTGCCCGGTTTAACGATTTTTCAAAAGAATTGAGGGATTTTGCGGAACAGGCGTTTAATAAACAGTGGATTGACGCGCGCCCGCATTCCGGGAAAGTGGGTGGTGCTTACTGCATAAGTCTGCCTTTAACTAAAGAAAGCAGGATATTATGCAACTATAACGGCTCATTCTCTTCCATCATGACTCTGGCCCATGAACTGGGGCACGCCTATCATCACCATATCTTAAAGGATGCAAGTTATATACACCGGGACTATCCCATGACCCTCGCCGAAACCGCCTCCATTTTCGCCGAAACGATTGTCTTTGATGGAGCCCTGCTGGCTGCCGGCGCACGGGAACGGCTGAGCATTCTCGAAATTTTTCTCCAAGACACTACCCAGGTTATAATTGACATACTTTCGAGATACATTTTTGAAAATGCACTCTTTGAAAAAAGAAAAGACGGAGAACTGACGCCGGATGAGTTGTGTGATCTTATGATAGAAGCCCAGAAAGAGACATATGGAGATGCCGTCTGTGAAAAAGAACTTCATCCTTATATGTGGGCGGTTAAAGGCCATTATTACAGGCCGGATCTGGCATTTTATAATTTCCCCTATGCTTTCGGTCAGCTCTTTGGTCTTGGCTTGTATTCCCAATATAAATCCACCGGCAGTTCTTTTTCCCGTGAGTATAGAAGACTGTTGGAAATGACAGGAAAAGCCACCGCGATTGAGGTAACAAAAGCGGCCGGTTTCGACATCGAGACTCCTGAATTCTGGCAATCCGGTATCGAGTTTATAAAGGCAAGGGTGGAAGATTTTTGCACCACGTTGAAGGGCGGTTAATGGACAAGAAAAAGGTTGGAATTATCAATGCCGGAGCCTGGGGAACGGCGATCGGTAAACTGATTGCTGAAAAGGGCCACGCGGTCCAGATGTGGGACTACATGCAAGGGGTTGTGCGTGATATCAATCAGAATCATGTTAACAGCAGGTATCTTTTGGGGGTTAAGCTGCCGGAAAATCTTAAGGCCACCGACGATATAACAGAAACGGCCGCCTCCAAAGATTTTATATTGATAGCCACCCCTTCCCTCTACCTTATCGATACCCTGAAACAGATCCTGACTGTGCCCAACATCATGGAGGGAAAGACAATCATAGGAGTACTTACCAAGGGTTTCGTCGCTTCCCCCGATGGCCCGCGGCTGATCATTGCCAGCATGGAGGATTATCTTCCAGGGTTTTACAGAAACAGCCTTGTTTACATTTCCGGCCCCAGCCATGCGGAGGAAGTCGCCCGGTATAAGTTAACGGGGTTAGTCAGCGCCTCTCAGAATATCAAGAACTCAATAAAAATCCGGGAATTATTAAACTCACAAAACTTAATGGTCTTCTCTTCTTTCGATGTAGCCGGAGTGCAGACGTGCGCGGCGGTAAAAAATGTCATTGCCATTGCTTTTGGCATGCTGGACGCGCTGGTGGAGTTCTCTGAAATATTCGGTGATAATACCGAGTCCCTGCTCCTTGCGGCCGGCCTAAACGAGATACAGATGATCGGCAAAGCCCTCGGTTCAACCCATCCGGAAACATTCACATCCATTGCAGGCGTCGGCGATTTGGATGTAACCTGCCGGAGCCGCTATGGAAGAAACAGACGTTTCGGCCGGGAAGTTATCCATGACAGAATTCCAGACAGGTACAACAACCTGGACGACCTGATCGAAAATATTGCGGAGATCGGATATCTGCCGGAAGGAGCAATTGCCACCAAGTATGTACAGGAAATTTCCCAGAAATACAAGCTTAAACTTCCCGTATCAGGAACCGTTTTCAGCATCCTGAATAAGCAAAGCGAACCTCTCGAGGCTATCAAGAACATGCTTCACACTCTGACCGGCATCTCCGTCTAAGGCTATCATTCCGGCCACTCCTTTAAGTTTACGGCCAAGCCTCAGCCGGCGGGTTCCCGGCGGCATTCTGCATCCTCCTTCGAAAGCCTGCGGGCCAGGTCTTTTAATCTTTGTAAATCTTCCATAGAAAAATGATCGGATTCCATGGGAAACAAACTGTTATTATGAAAAAGAGGCTCGTCTTGCAGATTGAAACGGCTTAATAGTAAACTTTGCTCCCACAAGCCGGTCCCGGGTACCGGTGAGTACTCAGAAATCAGGATTTTTACACCATACCGGGCCGCAAATCGGATGGAGGCCTCAACCTCATCTTTCCGTTGACCAGGAAGACCGGCCATAATATAAACACCAATGCTCTGCAACGGGAAACCCGCCTCGCATAGTAATTCCAGTTTTTCAGGAAAATCGGCGACGCTGACTTTTTCATCATGCACCCTATGGAAATGCTCCGAAGAACTCTCTAAACCTATTCGAATTTCCTGGAAGCCGGCTTTTTTCATAAGAAGGGCGGTTTGCCTATCAAAATAATTCAGGTGTACCGCGTTTGGAAGATATATCGAAATATCTATTCTGCTTTCAATGATTTTCAACAAGAGCGGAATAAGCGCCTTTTCTTTCGCTTTAAGCAAGGCATCATCATAAAACGCAAAACTCCGTACCCCAACACGGTACAATTGTTTGATTACATTGAAGGTTGTCTCTGGATTTCCGGCTGAAAAACGGTTGTCCAAAAGGTTGGAAGCGCAGTAGTCACACCGGAAAGGACACCCACTGTTAAGGCGGATTACGCCGGCATCCTGCCATACGTCTTTAAGGATTAAAGGTTCTTCGGTAAGCCTCGTATCCGGAACAGGGAGGTTTAAGTTTTTCAATATCCGGCCGAGCCCAGGCCAGACACTACCGGAGATGACCTGATCCGCACCTGTTACTCTTTTACAGTGTTCGGGCATCAAGCTCGCATAAATCCCGCCGACAATAATCGGGACGCTTTGGTGGTATTCTTTTACAGAGTTAACCGCTTCCTTGACACCTGAATACCAGTAGGTCATACCTGAGGATACAAGGACAATATCCGGTTTATAACCCGCAATCTTGTGCCGCAGCACTTCGGGAAGAACGCCGTAGCGGGCAAACCTTCTACGTATCTTCTCTAAAACAGGGGGTTTTGGGTAAACCTGCCGATAAAACTTGCCGGTGCCGTCCCTCTTCCTGCGGGGTCGGCCTAAGACTCTCTCGGTTTCAGGATCACTATAGCTTAAGCCGTTAATAAAATGGATATCATACCCTGCTTTTTTCAGCCAGAAACCTATTTTCAGGAGCCCATAAGGCTTTAAAAAAAGATCGTACAGGGCAAAATCATAAACCGGGGGATAAATAAGGAGGGCCTTTGGTTTCGTACTTTTCATAAATCCAGGGCCGGCGCTGATCGGGGAATGAAGTCAATCCATCAGCAGGCCGCCGTTTATATCCAATACGGCACCGGTGATATAAGAGGCAAGATTTGAAGCCAGAAAAAGAATCGGCCCGGCTATCTCATCTACAGTACCGATCCGTTTTAGAGGGATGGCCTCATTGAAGGCTGCCGCCTGAACAGACCCCGCTGAGCTTGTCATCTCCGTATCGATGACACCGGGAGCCACGGCATTCACCCGAATTCCAAACGGGGCACCGCAGCGCGC
The DNA here is from genome assembly GCA_040752435.1 of Spirochaetota bacterium. Lineage (GTDB taxonomy): Bacteria > Spirochaetota > Spirochaetia > SPDA01 > JBFMGN01 > JBFMGN01. The sequence continues at coordinate 2,818 of JBFMGN010000137.1, read as the reverse complement.
TAAGGTTTTTGTCAAACAAGCGACTCCGGCTTTGCTGGCACTGTAATGAGCCCCTACCGCGATTCCTCCATTTTTACCGGCCAGCGAGGCAATATTTATGATAGTCCCAGCTCGATTATCTATCATTATTTTCATAACCGACTGGCTTAAGCTGAAAACCGCAGTCAGATTGACTTCCAGAACCCTGTGCCACTCTTCAGAGGTGATGTCGAATAGCTGCGTGCGCGGGCAGATGCCGGCATTATTGATCAAAATATCTATTCTCCCTGAACGGTTCAATATCCACCGGGTACATTTTTCCGGGAAAGCTGTATCACAAATGTCACCCTGAATGAAAAATGGATCGTCCCCTTCTTTGATATCGGTCTTATAGACGACCGCCTCATTTTCCGAAAACCTTTCACTGATTCTTTGCCCAATACCGCCTGCAGCCCCGGTCACCAGGACGACTTTGTCTTTAAACTCAAGGAACATTTTCTTAACCTCAATAGCCAAGCGTTATGCCTCCGTCAATATTCAACGTGATCCCAGTTACAAAACCGGAGGTATCGCCGGCCAGATAGAGGGCCGCCTCCCCGCATTCTTCGGGGGTGCCGATACGACCGATAGGGTGCTGGCCGAAGATATATTTACGGGCGGCTTCCGGGTCTCTCTGCTGCGAAAACCAGTCCTCCACCAGCGGTGTCTGGATCCATCCCGGACAGATGGCATTAACGGTAATTCCATCCTTGGCCAAATCGAGAGCCATGTTTTTCGTCATGGCGACCTGCCCGCCCTTTGAAGCGGAGTAAGCACCGGCGTTCGGCTGGCCCACAAGACCGACCATGCTGCTGATATTGATTATTTTTCCTCTGGTTGCGCGCAAGTGTGGAATAGCATATTTGCAGCCAAGAAAGGTGCTGCGCAAGTTTGTATTGATAATAAACTCCCATTCTTCCTCGGAGGTCTCCTCTACGCTCTTGGAAAGATGGTAGCCAGCATTATTTACCAGAACATCAAGCTGCCCGAAGGTCTTTACAGTCAGATTAATCATATTCCGGATGGATTGGCTCTCCGTCACATCGGTTTGGATAAAGATTGCTCTGCCGGAAGCGGCCCCGAGTTCATCGGCCATCTTTTTGCCTTCCTCAACCGAACGGCATACGACCACGACCCTGGCACCCTCCCGGGAAAATACCCTCGCTATACCCTGGCCGATACCTTTACTTGAACCGGTAACAATAGCCACTTTATCTTTTAGTTTCATAGCCGCCTCCTGGTCTCAAAGCCTTAACCGGTTATTCTTATTCAATTTGTAAAACCGCACGGCGTTATCACGAAAAATCCTTTTAAGCTCCGCTCTGGAACAGCCGCTTAAAGCCCATTGCAAGGCGTTAAGCCACCGGCTGAAATCCCCCGCCAAGTTAACCATAGGCCAGTCGCCGCCGAAAAGGACGCGATCAATTCCAAAACATTTGATTACCTGGTCAAGATAGGGCTTAAGATCCTCTTTGAGCCATTTATTATTATCAGCTTCGGTTATTAAACCTGATATTTTACAATATACGTTGGAAAACCTCGCCAGTCGATCCAACTCTTCCATCCAGGGATGGAACAACCGATTCTTAATATCCGGCTTGCCGATATGATCCAGCACAAACCTTACCTGGGGGCACTGCTCGACCATCCTGATCGTGTTGGCGAGATGGCGATGAGAAATACAGATATCAAAGCTTAAATCAAAATCGGCCAGTCCTTTCACGCCGCGCACAAAAGCAGGTTGTATGCAAAAGTCCGGATCTTCCTCGTATTGAATAATCCGGCGCACGCCTTTTACCAGCGGGATTCGACTTAATTCCTGCAAAAACGGCCGGCTGTCTTCCCCTTTTTCCAGAGGCGCCCATGGAATTATCGCCCTGATTTTATGATTCTCCTCAGCCAGGCCGGCAACCCACCTGGCCTCATCCATAGCCTGCGAAACATCAGCCTCACACTGAATAAAGATCATTCCTTCTATATCGTAAGATGCGCTGTCCTTTTCGTAGTCCGGCAACAGAAAAGGTCGATTAAGTATAGGATAATTTTTCAGCCAGGGATAGCTCAAATTATTCGTGTCCCAGAGATGAAGATGGGCATCAATAATGGGAATATCAAACACCTTCTCCTCCTTGCTCTCTCAACTCGCAGACTTCTCCATCGGGTCCGTAAAAATAACAGAGCCAGATACCGGGCCTGAACTCAACCGGCGCGCTGAAGAATCTGATTCCGATCTTCTTTAATCTTTGATATTCGCCGCGCACATCCGTCGATTTGAAGCCTATATGAGAAAAACCCAGGTCCGCCTGAGTGTGATTTTCTCGAATTTCTCTGCCGCGCGGCTGCTGGTATTCAAAGAGCTCCAGCATAAGCTTACCCGATTCTAAATGGGCAATCCGGGCTTTACAGCCGGGCAGGCCGGCAACATCTTCCAGCCGCATTTGCGGGGTACACTCGATTAATCTGGCGAGCTTAAATCCAATTACATCTGTGTAAAAGGCGATAGATCGATCTAAATCAGAAACACTTAAGGCCACATGTTCTATCCCTTTAATCATTAAAACCTCTTTTTTACAAAGACCGGAATCACATCGGCCAGGATTGATAGTGCTTATTCCCTCATTCGATTGTATATAATAAAAACACATTATCCACTAAAAGTCAAGATGAATACAAATGTTGTATACTTAAATATTACTATTGTATACTATGGTTCTTGTAAAAATAGTAAGCCCCTTCGAGGGCTGGGAGCCAGGGCAAGCATATGGGGCAGCCGCGGAATCACTCGGAAAAAGACGGAATG
>JBFMGN010000136.1:0-7399 GCA_040752435.1 Spirochaetota bacterium | reverse complement strand
GATCTGGAGAGAGAAATTGCAGACCTGACCGCAGAAAAAATCGCCCTGGTCAACAGCCAGAATTATGAAAAAGCTGCGGCGGTGCGGGATACGGTGCGCCAGCTTAAAGTCAGGGTGGAAGATATGAAAAGGGAATGGCAGGTATCCCTTAAAAATGAAAAGAATATCGTGGATATAGATGAGATCCAACTTGTCATTTCCAATATGACAGGCATTCCCCTCTCTCGCATCGCTCAGAGCGAGTCTGAGAAGCTGCTCCAAATTGAGGACGAGCTTCATAAAACGGTAATCGGCCAGAATGACGCGATAAAGGCGGTTGCCGCTTCCATAAGGAGGTCAAGAATAGGCTTAAGCTCTCCGAAGAGACCCATGGGTTCTTTCGTCTTTCTTGGGCCGACGGGAGTGGGGAAATCACTGCTTGCAAAAACTCTGGCAGAATTCCTGTTCGGAAACCAGGAAGCCCTTGTCCGCATCGATATGTCCGACTTCATGGAAAAGCACAATGTATCCAGGCTGGTAGGAGCTCCGCCCGGGTACATCGGCTACGAGGAGGGCGGATTACTCACAGAGAAAATCAGGAGACGGCCTTACTCCGTTATACTGCTGGATGAAATAGAGAAGGCCCATCCGGATGTTTTCAACCTTCTCCTGCAGGTACTTGAAGAGGGTGAATTACAGGATAATCTGGGTCATAAAGTCTCTTTTAGAAATACAGTGTTGATTATGACCTCCAATGCGGGGGCACGGGAAATATCGAGGGATTCCGCTCTTGGTTTTCATAGCGATGCAGGAATAATGGCCTATCAGGACATCAAAGCGTCGGCTATGAATGAGCTTAAGAAAATGTTCAGGCCGGAGTTTATTAACAGAGTGGACGAGATTGTGGTTTTTCACAGCCTTTCAATGCAGGAAGTGGCGCAAATACTGGAAATAATGTTGAAGGAAGTAGACGACCGCCTGGGCGAGCTGAATATTAAAATTGAAGTAACCAAAAAAGCAAAAGATTACCTTATTGAACATGGCTTTGAGGTTAAGTATGGAGCGCGCCCATTAAGAAGAACCATACAGAAGGAGCTTGAGGATCCTCTTTCTATCGATATCTTGAAAGGTAAGTATAAAAGCGCCCAGACCGTGGTAGTTGATATTCGGAAGGATAAAATAGCTTTCAGAGTAAAGAATAAACAAAGGCAGCCTGTCATGCTCGGGGCGGCAAAATAACGTATATTTAGAAATCAATTGAATTTGGAACTGTTTATTTTAGGAACCGGTGGTATGATGCCGCTCCCCAATCGATACCTTACATCCGTGCTGCTCCGACGGGAAGGTGATCTTTTCCTTTTTGATTGCGGTGAGGGCACTCAAGTTTCTCTTCGTAAACTGAATCTGCGCTGGAAGAAAATATCCGTCCTATTTGTGTCACATACCCATGCCGATCACGTAACCGGTATCCCGGGGATTCTTATGTTGTCCTCCCAGGTTGACAGGGATGATCCTCTTTTTATCATCGGACCGCCCCGGATAAAAGAGTATATTGAGCTGACTCGCCGTGTTCTTGATATGTATATAAATTATGAAATTGTGGTACAGGAAGTAATGGAACCGGGTGTAGTGTATACGGGCGAAGGATTCAAGGTCAGGGCATTTTTTCTGCGCCATTCCAAACCATGTCTTGGGTATACTTTGGAAGAAGAGCTTAGGCCCGGCGTATTCTACCCTGAAAGGGCGGAAGCTGCCGGGGTCCCGAAAGGGCCGCTGTGGTCCCTGCTTCAAAGTGGAAGTTCCGTTACCCTTAGAAACGGAAACCATGTTCATCCCGGGATGGTATTAGGCCCACCCCGGAAAGGACGAAAATTCAGTTATGTCACGGATACACAATACTTTCCGCAGATTGCCGGTGAAATAAAAGATTCCGATTTGTTGATATGTGAAGGCATGTTCAGCTCAGAGCTTGAAGAAAGTGCGAAAGAAAAAAAACATTTGACGGCCGCGCAGGCGGCATGGGTAGCGGCGGAAGGCAATGCTGAAAAGTTGGGTTTGATACATTACAGCCCGCGTTTTTCGGAAGCAGATCTGAAGAAATTGCAGCAGGAGGCGAGGGAAATATTTCCCGGTGCGTTTCTTACCCGGGACCGCCAGGTTATACCGATACCACATAAAGACTAAGTGAAGGGGTAGTGCTTACAATGATCGAAGTATCTAACTTGGGAAAGAAATACGGAGCCTTTGAAGCGGTACGCGGAGTGACATTCTCAATAGGCTCCGGGGAGGTTGTCGGGCTTCTCGGCCCTAACGGTGCAGGAAAAACAACCATTCTGAAAGTCCTTACCGGCTACCATTATCCAAGTTACGGTAAGGTTTCTATCAATTTCATCGATATCGTGGAAAAACCTCTTGATGTCAAGTCTCTGATCGGATATCTGCCGGAGACCTCCCCTCTATACGGAGATCTTACGGTAACGGAATATCTTGATTTCATCGCCCTCTCACGGGGTTTGAAGGGCGAAACAAAAAAAAATCAGATCGGGTGGGCTGTTGAAGAATGCGGATTGGAGCAGGTAATGTTTAAACCCATCGATAGACTGTCAAAAGGCTTTAGACAGAGAGTCGGTCTTGCCCAGGCGATACTTCACAACCCGCACATACTGATTCTAGATGAACCCACCAGCGGACTGGATCCAAACCAGATAATTGAAATACGCAAACTTATTAAAAAATTTGGTGAGGAAAAAACCGTTATTCTCTCGACTCACATACTGCAGGAAGTCGAAGCCGTCTGCGAAAAAGTTCTTATTCTTAACGAAGGCCGGATTGTTGCCGGCGGTACCTCAGAGGAAATCGGCCGGGGTATGAAAGGGGAAGCCGTGCTGCATGTCACCATTAAGGGCAAACCTCCCGATATTATTGCGGGGGCGTTATCCGGGCTTCCGGCTGTGAGAAGGATCATCAAAATGAGTTGTCTTTCCAAACAGTGCGCAGCTTTTGATCTCTCAATGCAAACTGGCGATGATATGGGGGAAGTCGTGTTCGATTGGGCCGTCAATGAAGATTTAAAGATAATCGAAATGACGCCGGAGAAAATGCGGCTGGAGGATATATTTATAAAATTAACACGCGAAGGAGGATTACTTGATGGGAGGAATTCTGCCGGTAATTAAAAAAGAGTTGAAGTCGTATTTTAACTCGCCGATTGCATACATCGTGGTTTTGTTCTTTCTTATTTTTACTTCTGTGTGGCTCTTTTATCTTCAGCAGTTTCTTGCGATAAACGTTGCATCGCTGCGGCCGTATTTTGCCGCGATACCTCTGATTTTTATAGTTCTTCTGCCTTCACTAACCATGAGGTCCTGGGCGGAAGAAAAAAAACTCGGGACGGAAGAATTACTCTTTACACTTCCCTTCCATGAAAGAGACCTCGTGCTTGGCAAGTTTCTGTCGACTTTTATCCTGCTTATGATTATCGCTGCCTTAACTATTCCTCTCCCTTTAACCTTAAGTTCCTTGGGCCATTTTGAAAACGGCCAACTATTCGGCGAGTATCTCGGTATGCTTTTGCTTGGAGCCGCGGGCATCTCGATCGGACAATTTATGTCCGCTGTTTCCACCAACCAGATAACCGCATTTATTGCCAGTGTAATTTTACTTCTTATTCTGACTCTCGCAGGCCAGCTTAATGCCGTCTTCAATTTGCCCGGCTGGTTATCCTCGTTTCTGAACTATATTTCATTTGATTTTCATTTCGAGAGTTTCCGGAAAGGGCTTATCGATTCGCGGGATGTTATCTATTTTGTGATCCTAAGCGTTTTGTTTCTCTATTTAACCATAAAATTAATTCTTTTTAGGAAATGGAAATAATCCGTTTTAATTGGAGAGGGCGATGGAAAAGAGAAAACAGGAACTGCTTATTTTTGTGCTGGCTGTCGGTATTCTTTTTTTTATAATTCTTAACAGTACCCTTTTCTATTTCAGGGTCGATCTTACTGAAAATAAAGTCTTCACTATATCGAATGTATCAAAGGGCCTCTTTTATGAAATACCCGAAAAAGTGCGGATTACATATTATCTTTCGGAAAAGATTGCCAAGCTATCTCCATATCCGGGGCAGGTGAAAGATTTATTGTACGAGTACGCCGCGTATTCCCGGGGCAAGATCGAGGTTTCCATTGTAGATCCGGCTAAGGGCAATCTAACAACTCAGGCCGAAAGCTTAGGTGTCATGCCGCAGCGTATCGAGGTTATGGAGAAAGATGAACAAACATTCGCCATAATATACAGCGGGATTGTAATCGAGTATTTAGACAGGTATAAAACCTTACCCTTCGTCTTAAGAACTGAAACATTGGAATATGATCTCACTTCCAATATCAGAAAAGTTGTTCAAAATAAGGAGAGGCATATAGGTGTCCTTTTAGGAGACAGAACGCGAACTCTTGAAGCTGATTACAGTCTTCTTTCGGAACAACTTAAAGCCCAGTACACCGTCAGGGAAATAAAAATCGGGGAGGGAATACCCGATGACATTTCCGCCTTGCTCATACTGGGAAATAAAGACATTGAAGAAAAAGACCTTAAACCCATTGACAGTTTTATAATGCGGGGGGGACCGATTTTATTCTGTGTTGAAGGAGTATATGTGGATCTTGGGAAAAATCTTAGCCCTGTTTCATTAGCCGGTTCCGCCCTTCTAAAGTACCTTAACCATTTTGGCGTAAATGTCAGAAGCGAGCTTGTGCTGGATCGGTATTCAAAAAATTTTCGGATACCGCAGCAGTTGTTCGGAGGGATCGCCTGGCAAATTCTTGGTTCCTATCCGGAATGGGTGGCGATTGTCGAACAGAACGTTTCGAAGCAGAATCCCATTACTTCCAGGTTCAGCCGGCTTGACCTGTTATGGGCCAGCCCGTTGGAAATTCGAAATATATCCGGTCTTACATCAGAGAAACTCTTTTCGTCATCGAAAGAGAGCTGGCTTATGCCTCCCCCTTTTAACACCAATCCTTACGATGTTAAAAGTTTTTACAGGTCAAAAGAGGAATCATCGGGGCAGTATCTTTTAGGAGCTGTTCTTTACGGGAAGTTTCAGAGCTATTTCCCCGGCGAAGATGAAAAAAGTAAAAGCGCACTGGAAAGTGAGAGCCGTGAAACGCGTATGCTTGTTTTAGGCGATACGGATTTTTTGTCGAATATTATCCAGTATTCCGACAGCGCCTATAATATGTTTTTCTTAAGTAATTGCCTTGAATGGCTGTCCAGTGACGACGATCTTTTGCTGATCAAGACCCGGGCAGTAAGGGATGTACGCTTGAACAAAATTGAGGATCCGGAAGCAAAAAAATCAGCCTACCTTTTCGCACAAATCATCAATTTGGTAGTGATTCCTCTGTTGGTTGTGTTTTTCGGTCTGAACAGATGGTTTTCAAGAAGGAAAAAACAGATTTCTTAAGGAAAAGGAGGTATGGATGAAATTCAAAGCCAGATTGATCTCTCTTTCCAGTACCTTGGCCGTTTTTGTGATTATTTATCTCATTGGGCTGTTTTTCTCAAGTTCCAGTGTACAGAGACGGAATGAGAACAGGCTGTTGTTTCCAGGTTTTAAAACCAGTGAAGTGGTCTCCATCGAGATCCATAATGGTAATAACAGGACAATCTTTCAGAAGGATAATACTGATGATTGGATACTTCTCATAAATGGGAACACATTTCCCGCGGAGAAAAAGAAAATAGACTCTTTTATTAAAGTGCTTTCGGAATTACGCCAGTATCGGATAGTGACTGAAAATCCGGCCGACTGGGAAAGACTGGGTTTAACCGAAAAAGAGGGCAAAAAAGTCATTGTCAAAAGTATAGACGGGAAAGCAGGGCTTAAGATACATATTGGGAACTTGAGCAGCCGAGGTAAAGGTGATTACCTGCGGCTTGAGGGTGATAACAAGGTTTACATCACCGATGTTTCAATATCATTCTACGCAGAACAAAAGGTAAAATACTGGTCTCATTTACGGATTTTGCCGGACGGTATTACGGGCGATGATATAATAAGCATTGAAACCGATGCGGACATTCTTGTTGACAAAGCTGCAAATGAAATTATTACCGCCCATTACCTGCTTGTACGGCAGGGAGAAAGCAAGAAAAACCTCTGGGAGTATCGAGGGCAAAAAGCCGTGGAACTTGACCAGAATGCTGTGAATCAGCTTGCCAATTCCCTGGCCTCAATCGAAGCCGGAGAATTTGTTATCGATCAAACTGTTACCGGTGATCCCGATGTACGGATAACCGTCTCGACCGGTACAGGAAAAAAATTCAGTATTTCCATGGTTGCATCGAAAAACGATGACGCCATTTATTTACAGGCCGACAGTACACCCTATACCTACCTGGTAAACGGGTGGACGGTCAAAAGGGTTGTAAAAACGGTGGATGAACTGTCCGGGAAATGACGACCCACTTTACCTATTGAGATTGTGAGGCGATGTATTCCCTGTATTTTGTCGGATCCGGACGGAAACCGACGATGGAAGGCCCGGCTTCGGAAAGGGCTTTGCGTAACGCCCTGTCGGCTTCTTTAATCAGGCGCTGGCCGTCCAAGAGCCGGCCGTTTCTAGAACTTAAGCCGATACCGCTCTGAGGCGGGCGGACAGAGTCCAGAGCTTCAATTTTTTTCTTGAAAGCTTCCATTTTGCCTATTCCCTCCTCCAGATCCACGTTCGGCATAATAACGGCAAAACCGTTGCCGCCGTATTGAAAACACAAATCTTGAAACATAAAAGTATCGATAACCATTTTTGCCGCCGTCTGGTACAATTCATTATCCCTGTAATCTTTTTTGCATGCAATCAGCGCCAGGACCAGATCCTGATCAAAGGAAGCAGCCCGTTTCAATTCGGAACTTAACCTGTTTTCCAGGTGTTCTTCCCAGACAAGGCCGCTCTCCGGAGAAAATTGACTTTTAGAGGCGGATTCATTCTGGAACGGCGGCGTCTTTTCAACTGTGCCCGTGGCGAGATCCTCTTGTTGTTTCACGGCTATATCCGGTTCTTTCCCTTGCGTGTGATCAGCGTCGTGGACCTGCCCTTGTTTTGCTTTGAGGAAAGCTCGCCTGCTTAAAACCGGATTGAGCAGGATTGAAACAAGGGTTATGACCAGGAGAACAGCAAGGGCGATAAGAATATCCCTGAAGACTGGGTATACGTCGGTACGGCTTATTATCGTATATACACAGTCTATTGAAATGCCTTCCCGTGTCGGCAATGTCACCGGTGAAGAAAAGAGTTTATCGATAAACCGGTTTCTACCGTAGTCTGCGGCATTTTTCGTTTGATCCGTTATCGAAGTGAAGGAGGGCAGATATGAAGAGTCGGTTACGTAGACATATTCAATACCATTTTTACGGGAATAGATA
>JBFMGN010000135.1:0-7413 GCA_040752435.1 Spirochaetota bacterium | reverse complement strand
TTTTTCCGCTGTTATTATCACTTCATCTATAAGAAGTTTCGGCGCAATAACAAAATGAAAAAGCAGTTCAAATACAAGAATGACGGAAAGAAAAACAATAAGAAAAAGAAAAAATTTGTTAAGACTCGGTCTTTCACTTTTTAGTTGGGAGATCCTCTTTTTTTTGAAAACAGAGATTTCCGGTGCAGAAATATCTTCTCCATGGTTCTTCCATTCCTCATGCACCCATGCTTTGTCCCGCGGATATTTTTTAAAAATATCTGGGCGTATTAAAATGAACGTATTGTTCCGTTTTTTTCTTCGTATCTTCGGTCGGCGGAGAGTCTCATTTTTAAAAAAGATTTCCGAAACGGCGGGACTGCTCATGCTTTTTGATCCTCTGCAACCGAATTGTTTCTGGCTATGTTCAACAATAAACCACACATCGTTAAGGTCGTAATCATTGATGAACCGCCGGCTGAAAAAAAAGGCAGCGGCATACCGGTGGCCGGCACAATACCCGAAACCACGGCGATATTCAAAAATGCCTGATAAAGAATTGAGGTGGTAATACCGAAGGCGAGATAGTATTTAAACTTATCCTTGCACTTCAAGGCGATGGTATAACCCCTTACGGCGAAGGCTATAAAAATGCCGAGAATAAACAGCACACCGATAAAACCCATTTCTTCTCCAAGCACGGCAAAAACAAAATCGGAATGAACTTCCGGTATACCTCCCAGTTTTTTTGTTCCTTCTCCCAGTCCGGTTCCCCAAAGGCCTCCCCGGATAAGGGCGGAACGGGCTGCCTTTAGCTGGTACCCTGCTCCAATCGGATCCACTCCCGGGTCGATAAAAGCAATTAACCGCTTTACCCGGTGTTCTTTCGTAAAGAGGAGAATTACCGAAAGCGGTATTCCCGCGGCTAAAAGAAATATAAAATAAATCAGCCGGACTTTCACAATATAGAACATAGCCAGGGCCAGAAAGAAAATAAAAAAAGCCGTTGAAAAATCGTTTTGCATATATACCAGGCCGGTACAAATCAGGACCACAAGCAGGGGTGGAAAGATAGAATTAATAAGGTCATGTAAACGCTCATCCTTTTTACTGAATATGTAGGCAAGGTAGAGAATTAAAGATAATTTTACCACTTCCGACGGCTGAAAGGAAAATCCGAAAAGGTTCACCCACCGTTTGGCACCCATACTCTTAAGGCTGGTGCCGGGCAGGAAAGTGAGGATCATGAAGATCAGGGAAATGATCAAAAATGCGGGTATGCCTTTTTTAATTACCGTAACAGGTAAACGTGTGGCTATAAAAGCAATGACTACGCCGGCGGCTGCTATGATTGCCTGCCGTTTAAGAAGGGAGAGAGGATCGTCGAATTTCATCCCCGCATAGTAGTAGGAAGCTGAAAAAAGAACAGCCAGGCCGAGCCCTACCAGAAGGATAAGCAGGGCCAGCAGGACCGGATCGCATTGAACCCGCTTGATTTTTTCAACCGTAAATCCTAAAGTCATACCTTCCTTTTTGCGGCTGCTATTGCAGTTTGAGGGTCGAAAGCCCCAGGATGGCGAAAAGACCACCCAGAATCCAAAACCTTATAACCACCTTACTCTCCGCCCAACCCTTTAATTCAAAGTGGTGATGCAGCGGAGCCATCTTGAAAACTCTTTTTCCCCTCAGCTTAAACGATGAAACCTGGATTATCACACTTAAGGCTTCGAGTACAAATACACCTCCTACAATCAGCAGGAGTATTTCCTTTTTAATCATTAAAGCGATAACTCCAATTACCCCTCCCAGGGAAAGGCTGCCCGTATCCCCCAGCATTATTTCGGCGGGATGGCAGTTAAACCATAAGAATCCAACGCAGGCCCCGACCAACGCCAGGCAAAAGATCGTCAATTCACCTGACTCCGGCAGGTACGGTATTTGAAGATAACCTGCATAATCGGCGCGTCCGGTTAAATAGGAAAGAATTGCAAAGGAAAGGCCCACCATAATAAGCAGGCCGGCGGCAAGCCCATCAAGCCCGTCGGTCAGGTTGACAGCATTGGAATATAACACGAGCAAGATAATCCCGAAAGGGATATAAACAGCCGACAAATCCAGTATCGGGTATTTGATAAAAGGAAGATACAGGTAGGATGCCTGCGCATCACCTTTCCGGTAGAGAAAAATAACTATCGCCGTGGAGAGAATAATCTGAGCTATGAATTTAAACTTTGCCTTAAGCCCTTCGGAGCTATGCCTGAAAACCTTTAAATAGTCGTCCACAAAACCGATCAGCCCGAAACCAAGAACGGCGACAATAGTTATCCAGGTATACATGCTGCCTAAATTCTGCCATAACAATACAGAAAAAATAATGGAAAGGTTAACCAGTATTCCTCCCATTGTCGGAGTTCCCAATTTACTTAAATGTGTTTCCGGACCATCATGGCGGATCGACTGGCCTGCCTTTAAACGTCTTAAGAGGGTTATCAGCCTGGGATATAAAATGAAGGAAATAAAGAGCGCGGTCACTGACGCATACGCGGCTCTGAAAGTTATATATTGAAAGATATTGAAAACAGAGAAATATTTTACAAGGGGATACAATAATTCACGTACCACACTTCCTCCTACCTATTCCTTTCTTTTAATACCTCAGTGATACGTTCCAGTTCCAGCGCTCTGGAACCCTTTACAAGAACTAAATCGCCTGGGGAAGTAAAATCAACGGCTTTCTCCGCAAGTGCCTGAAAGTTTTCCGACCAGTAACAGTAACCTTTGAACTGCCCTTGTCCGATCAGCTTGAAAATCTGGCCGGCCTCCTCCCCCATCAGGAACACGGCATCGGCCGAAGACTTTAATACCCGTTCCCCTAAAGATCTGTGAGCCTCTTTACTGAAATCTCCCAGTTCCATCATGGAACCGAGAATAAGAATCTTGCGGCCGGGCCAATGAAGTGAATCGAAAAAATCGAGTGCCTTTGCCATAGAATCCGGATTGGCGTTGTAGCAATCCTGAATTATTGTAACAGGACCTTTAATAATTTCGTTACGCCCGAAGAGAGGTTTTGCCGATTCAAGGCCCGCCTTAATTGTCTGGGCATCTATACCGGCATGCAGGGCGACTGTGATCGCACCCAAAGCGTTAATCAGATTATACCCCCCAATGAGAGGGAAATGAATTTCAATTCCCTCCCATCGTATTAGGGTACCTCCCAGTCCTAGACTCTCACTTCCCGAATAGCCCGGCAGAGACTCCGGGCCGAAGGGTACAATTTCGCCCTTAACACCGGCAGCAAGAAATTCGAAGTACTTCTCTTTTTCGTAGATAAACCCTTTTTGCCCGCCGTCGAAAAATGAGAATACTTTTTTTTTCTCCAGCGCGATACTATCACAGGATCCAAGCAAACCCACATGGGCGCTTCCAATATTGGTTATTACGGCATAATCGGGCCGGACTATTTGGCTTAAGATTTCCATCTCGCCGATGCGGTTCATACCCATTTCAAAAACTGCATATTTATGAGTATCCTGAACCCCAAAAACGGCAAGACTCAGGCCGATTTCCGAGTTCAGGTTACCCTCATTCACTGCCGTCCGTTGATTTCTGGAAAAAATTGAACCTATCAATTCCTTAACGGTGGTTTTACCGCTGCTGCCTGTTACACCGATTCGTAATACCGAATCAAGTTTTAGCATATAGGCTGATGCGGCGCTCTGCAGAGCCCGAAGGGGTTCATCCACAACTACAAAACCGTTATTGTAAAGCTTCTGGAAATTGAGCAGCTCTGTTTTATGGTGCAACCAGAAGGAACGGCTTAAAAGGCAGTTCCGGGCTCCCCTTTTTAAGGCAGACTCAATGTAAAAATGGCCGTCGGTTTTTTCGCCTTTGAGCGCGACAAATAAACATCCCGGTGTACATTTCCTCGAATCGATACTTACCACCAGGGTGTTATAATCAAAATTTCCTATCCCGACCGTCTCGCCGGAGGCAGCCTTTACAAACTCCTCAGGTGAAAAAATCTTATTGACAGTATCAACCATCCTTTGACCCTTTTTAAGGCGTTATTTGAATTTTAAACATTTCTCCGGGCTTTTTCCGGATTAACCCGAGATACTGGCCGGCAAGCTGGTCTAACCTGGCCGGGGAATCCAACACTGCGATACCAGCGATCATGCGTTTATTCCTTTCCAGCCACTCGCGCTGCTCATTTCCCAGGAAAACAACCTCGTTCTTTATTTGCATGAAACGGAATGTCTGCCACACATTCAAAAAAACAAGTAACGGAACAGTGAATAAGAACAAAAAAACAATCTTCTTCATCGATTACAATTCCTCTTCCGCAATTTTTTCAATTATTCTAAATCGGGCACTTCTGGAGGAAGGATTTTTTATTATTTCTTCTTTTCCCGGTTTCACAGCCCTTTTAGTAATTAATTCAACAATTTGTTTCCCCCCACATTTACACATCGGCCACTCCGGGGGACATGTACAGGACATATTTTTCTCCTTAAAAAAGGTTTTAGTAATTCGGTCTTCGAGAGAGTGAAAAGAGACTACTCCCATTCTGCCTCCGACCTTCAATACCTTCAGCGCAGAACCAAGAACGGCATCCAGGCGGGCAAGTTCTCCATTCACTACAATCCTCAAGGCCTGAAAACAGCGTGTCGCCGGATGAGAGCGCCGGTGTCTTTTATCAGGTGGAACAGCCCGCCGGATTATTTCTCCAAGTTCCTTGCTGGTGTCTATCCTTTTCTGCTTGCGCGCCCGGCAGACAGCGTGAGCAATTTTTTTTGAGAAGACCTCTTCCCCGTATTCATAAAAAATGTCGGCTATTTCTTTTTCCGGATACTGATTTATAACATCCGCGGCGGATATTTCCAGGGAACTATCAAGGCGCATATCCAGCGCTTCATCTTTCTGGAAGGAAAATCCCCTTTTGCTCTTTTCAAAATGGTAGGTAGATATCCCCAGGTCAAAGAGGATGATATCCGGCCGTTCTTCTCCTAAAGGATATTCTTTGAAAAAGGTGTTGAACCAGATATTAAAAAACTGGATTCTGGCGTTAAATTCCTTAAGTCGTTCTTTGGCAATCTCGATAATTTCTGGATCTGCGTCTACCCCTACGATCCTTATATCCGGAATACGCTGTAAAAACAGTTCCGAATGCCCGCCTTCACCGATGGTTGCATCAATCATTAAAGCGTTATGTCTCAAGGGTTTAAGATATTTAAAAATTTCTTCCTGCAACACTGAACGATGAACAATTTCCAGGGTCGTAATGATTACCACCTCCCATTAGATTGTCAGAATTTTACTTAACTCTGTGGCTGCTTCTCTGAAAACAGTTTCAGATTCATTCAGATACTGCCTGTAAGCCGATTCGTCCCATATTTCGATATAATTTTCGATCCCGAGGATAACACAATCTTTTTTCAATCCAGCCGCTTCACGCAAGGTGGGAGAAATATTTATTCTACCGGTTTTATCAACCTCTGCCTCCTGGGCAGGAGCAATAATGTGACGCCGGATAAGCCTCGCTTTGGGGTCAAACAGGGAGGTGGAATTCATAAGATTCTCTGAAATTCGCCTCCATTCAGACGGCGCGAATAACCAGAGACAGGTTTCGATGCCTTTTGTAACTACGAGAATACTACCGGGTATTTCGGTGCGTAAGCGTGAAGGGATTAAAATTCTCCCTTTTTCATCCAAGGCGTTTTTAAATTCACCGGTTACCACAATTTCTCCACTTTCTGGTAATTTTTCCCACTTTTCCCCACATATTTCTTCTATACTAAACCTTCTGTATCCATTGTCAACCATAAAATTTTGTATAATAATAGAAAAAAGTACTTTAAAGAATAAATTACCTTTACAGACGTTTAGTAGCTTAGCAGGTACCAAGTATGATTCAATGAAAAACAAGGGTTTTGTCCGAAGAACTAGCCGAAGGCTTGGGGGATCTTAAAAAGGATTCTTGCGTGTCAATTTGCAAAGAAAACAAGGTATGACCATCTACTCAAAACGAATCATTTACCCGGAAGGAGACTATCAAGAAATACCCCATGCATTGTTTATAAACCAAATGGTAGACTTGAATGGGTATCCAATCCAACTGCCCTTGCGGACTTCGAAAATGATCGTTTACCGGGTGTTTAAAATAACGACAAAACTTCTGCCGGGAGAGGAGTTGCGCCAGTATCACCTGGAACTTGTTACCAGGGATGAATTAAAAGCGTATACCAAAGAATCTGCTTTATAAAGGTCTGCCATAAAGAGGAAAAACAATAAATCAATTCCCCCCAAAAATCCGATAGTCAATGTCTGGAAAAATATTGTTCTTTTTTTCAATTGTCGTCAGCCATTCAGTATCCACCGTATTTTTACAGAGATTCTCATAAATCTGGGTGAAATTGTAGATATGCTCTTTAACACGGCTTACGGCATAGGGGACGGTTGTCCCTGTTTTCATAATAAAGGGCCAGTCCGAGGCTTGACTTAACAATACTTCCCGTGCAGCCTGATTCAACACCCTCTCCTTAAGCCCTTTTTCGTTGGGAAACCGTTTTACAAGCTCTTTCATCCGATCTATCGCTTTGTGAATATGCCTGTAAACCCAGTCATTTGAACCGTTAAGCCATACATCCGCATAACCTTTATTCCCCCAGCTTGAAAAGGAAGGAGTCAACACCTGGTTTTCGGAGTACTTGCTTAAATAGGAAGTGGGAGTTACCATCTGGATCTTGTCGGAGACCTGGTTTAATTTTCTAATGAGCATCTCTATCCACAATGTCCCTTCAAACCACCAGTGACCGAAAAGTTCTGCGTCGTAGGGGCTTACTATTAACGGGGGCCGGTCCATAAGCTCGCCTAGTTTGCCCAGTTGTTTAATACGATTATACACGAAATTCTCGGCATGTTCTTCCACCCGCCGCTTGGCAGTCTGGGGATTGTAGGGCATCTTCTGATCCATGCTGCCGGTGATGGCATAGTACTTATAACCGGTATTTATTCTTAGTCCACCGTCGTGAACGTATGGTCCGATATACTCCAGAGGCAGATCAAAACCTATATCCCGGTAAAAATCACGATACAGGAAATCACCGGGATATCCCTCTTCGGATGACCATACGGCGTGGGAAGATGCGAGATCCCTGCCAAAAACGGCAATACCGTTCGGGCAATACACCGGTGCATAGACACCGTATTTGGGTTTTGAATCGGCGAATAACAGTGCATGAGCTGCAGTGAAGAAATAATTTATACTATTCGCTTTCAAATATTTTTCAAGTCCGGGGAAATAGCCGCATTCGGGAATCCACATGCCCTTAGGTTCGCAACCGAAAGTCCGGCCATGGGAAATTATTGCAGTTTGGATCTGAGCCTCAATTGTTTCCGGGTATTCCTGAAATAAAGGCAAAAAACTGTGCGTGG
>JBFMGN010000134.1:0-7440 GCA_040752435.1 Spirochaetota bacterium | reverse complement strand
ACGGCCTGGGCGCTGTGTACGCCATAGAGAGCCTGTTCCTCCGGTACAACCTCGGCCGCTGGGGCATCATGATCATGATGCAGCTTTCTTACCTCATCATGGGCATGTTCCTGGACGATACGGCCATGCTTATCATTGTCGCCCCTCTCTATGTCCCCCTGGTGGTCAAGCTGGGTTTCAACCCGATCTGGTACGGTGTTCTCTATACGATCACCTGTCAGATCGCGTATCTGACGCCTCCCTTCGGATACAACCTGTTTCTAATGAAGGCGATGGCTCCGAAAGATTTTACAATTGGGGATATCTACCGGTCGGTCTGGCCCTTTGTGCTCGTCATGATCCTGGGCCTGGCCATTGTAATGCTGTTTCCCCAAATAGCCTTATATTTACCCGATCTGTATTTCAAGAAATGAAGCCGGTCTTAAGGAGGTTGCCAGCAACCCAAACGCCATAACAATCTGATAAGACCCTCCAGTAAATTGGTATGATTGAGGGCTTAAAAGAAGTATCTAGACGCGGCAGGGTTCGATTGAACCCAGGATTATGAATAGAATCCGGCTGGAAGCGGAGGGAGGCAGAGGATGTATAGAAAAATACTGGTTCCCCTGGATGGCTCAAAATTTGCTGAGAGTGCCCTGGAGCACGTCAGAGCCATCGCCCAGGGGCGCCTGGTTGACAAGGTAGTCTTGATAAGGGTATTGATACCTATCATAATGGATGCAAAAGATTACCTTGGCGCAGAGCGCGTCCGTGAGGCTGAGGACAAACTTGAAGCCGATGCTAAGGAATATCTTGATAAGACAGCCACTGATTTAAGGAAAGAGGGCATACCGGTTGAGACTAAGATAGTGGTTGATGGTGAGCCGGCGGCGAAGATTCTGGAAGTCGCCAGGGAGGAAAGAGTAGACCTGATTATTATGAGCACGCACGGGAGGTCCGGATTCACGCGCTGGATCTTCGGCAGCGTTGCTAATAGAGTGCTGATACATTCTTCCGTCCCTGTTCTTATGGTAGTACCGGAGGGAAGGGGGAAGGAAAAGTTCTGAATGCACATGTGAGAGGGACGAAGATGGCGAAGAAAGCGATGGATCAAGTTGGTGTCTTAAAGAAACCGGCCGCGAAACGTGCCCAAAAAGTTATTAAATCTGCACCTGGGGTAACGAAGCGTAGACCGAAGGCGACAAAAAGCATACCGGCTGCCACGCAGCGGTTAACTCAAGAAACGGTCCGGCCTACCCATATAAAGATTAAAGTCAACGGCCAGTGGCATGATTTTGAGCCCGGCCGTGACCTGTCACCCTCTATGACGCTGGCGTATATGCTGCGGGAAAAGCTCGGATTTTCCGGGCTTAAGGTCTCCTGTGACGAAGGAGCGTGCGGGGCATGCACCGTTCTCATGGACGGCAAAGCGGTGCTTTCGTGCATGATACTGGCAGTCGAGGCCCATGATCACGAGATCTTAACCATTGAGGGACTGCCCAAAGACGACCCGGTCATCGAGGCGTTCGCCCAGCAGTGCGAGCCGGGCTACGGAACGGCTTTGCAGTGCGGGTACTGCACACCCGGTTTTGTGATGACGGCTCGAGCTTTGCTTAACGAAAACCCGAAGCCAACCTTCGCGGAGGTGAAGGAGGCGTTATCCGGCAACATCTGTCGCTGCGGATGCTACGCCGCCATCGCTCAGGCGGTCCTGCATGCGTCCGAGAAGATCGCAGTCAGAGGAGGTGGCAGCCAATGAGTAAACCATTCAAACCGCGGGTAGCTCGAAAGTTTATCGGCGGTTATCGCCCAAAGATAGATGGATGGGAGAAGGCGAGCGGTAAGGCCAAGTACGTCGATGATATCACGTTGAAGAGCCGCTTCCCAAACATGCTGTACGCGAAAGTCATGCGTAGCCCGTATGCGCATGCCCGTATCAGGCGCCTCGACGTGTCTAAGGCCGAGCAGTTACCTGGTGTGAAGGGGATCTTAACATACAAGGATCCGGAAGTCGCGTCGTTAAAACCGACCAGTGCCGGCTGGACCGACGGAGTTGACACTGTAACATATAAGCGCATGATGTGGAGCGGATTCCGCGACCGGCGTGTCTTAAGCGATTATGCCTGCTGGGTGGGCGATGAGACCGGGGTTGTAGTGGCGGCCGAGAGCGAGCAGATAGCTGAAGAAGCGCTGCGACTGGTTGAGGTCGAATGGGAGGAGCTGCCTTTTGTTCTGGACCCTATTGAGGCGATGAAGCCCGGTGCCCCGCTGGTCCATCCAGAGATTTCCCCGAACAACATCCTGCCCAAAGACCCGATCGGAGGCGAGGACGTTTTCGTGAACAAGGGGGACGCCGACCAGGGTTTGGCGCAGGCCGACGTAATAGTTGAAGGCACCTCCATCTATCACAACGCGACGCAGAACTCCCTGGATAATTGGTGCTGCCTCGTGGAGTGGACTGAAGACAAGCTGACAGTCTGGTCCAACTCCTATGAGGCGGATCAAAGCCGGATGCACATCAGCCAGATGCTTGACCTGCCCCTCCATCAAGTTCGCGTCATCAATTCGTATGTCGGCGGCCAGTTCGGTCGCGGCGACACCGGCGATCAGCCGTTTTTTCTTTTTACCGCGTTGCTCGCCAGGAAGACCGGCCGGCCGGTCAAGTTCAAACACACGCGCCGGGAGAGCTTTCACGATTCACGCCAGCCCGCCATCTATTACGGCAAGGTCGGAGCAAAGAAAGATGGAACAATAACGTCGATGTACTTCAAATCGGTCGGCAATGCCGGAGCGCACGCCGACCATACGATCTTTGCCTTAAAGTTCGCACCCACCGAAATCACTGAAGTGACGCTGGCCCATATCCCCAATGTGAAGTTCGAATCGTATGGGGTGTATACGAATAAGCTTCCGGCCTGCATGATGCGCGGCGTCGGTAACTCCCAGTTCAATCTCATTTTCGGGCATGTGATCGACATGCTGGCCGAGAAACTCGAGATGGACCCGATAGAGCTGTGCCTTAAAAACTTCGGGCATGAGTGGGAGAGCCTGCCGGACAAGAGTCTCACGCAGGTCCTGCACGAAGGCGCACGCAGGATAGGCTGGAAGGAGAAGCGGCACAAACCCGGTGAGGGACCTGCCTACGGTGGTGTAAAAAAGCGCGGTGTCGGTTTTTCATTCCATCCCGCCTGGCACGCTGAATGGCAGGAAGTGCGCCGCGGCCAGGTGCAAGTCGGTATCACCCTCAATCCTGATTGCACGGTGACGCTCAACGCGCCCACGGTCGAGACCGGGACCGGGTCAAATACCTGTAATGTGCTGGGCTGCGCTGAAGCGCTGAGCTTCCTTGGTATACGGACTGAGGATATCCGCTGGCTGGCCGCGGTGGACACCGATATGGGGCTCAGGGATTGCGTACAGACTGATAGCTCGGCCTCCTACCTGCAGTCAGAGGTGATGGCGGTGGCTGCGCGTGAGCTTAAAAAGAAAATCTGTGAACTGGGGGCGCCGACTTTCAAGCTTCAGCCGGAGGAACTCGATATCGCAGACGGCCGGATCTTTGCCACGGCCGCTCCGGGCACAAGTATGACGGTAAAGGAGCTGCTCTTGAAAGGGGATCTGGTTCCCATCACAGTGTTGGCGAGCAGACCACCTCTAGCCGAAAAGACCGGCGTTCCGTTTATGGCGAACTTTGCCGAGGTGGAAGTCGATACAACCACCGGGCAAGTCAGGGTGTTAAAGCTTGTCATCGTCAACGATTGCGGAACCGTAATGTTCGCCTCGGGCGCAGAAGCGCAACAGGTTGGCGGCCAGTGCATCGCGGTCGGCGAGTCGTTGACCGAAGAGATCATCTACGATGAAGCGACCGGTATACCGCTTAATTTCAACTGGATCGATTACCACATTCCGACTATAGCCGACATTCCAGAGATTGAGCCGGTTCTGATGGAAGTATGGAAAGGCGGGGGCGAGTATGGCGCCTGCGGCCTCGGCGAAGGTACGCTGGCCTGTACCCCGCGGGCAATTCTGAACGCCGTGTATAATGCCATCGGTGTCCGAATAGACGATATTCCGATCAAGCCCGAGAAAGTACTCAAAACCTTAGGGAAGATTTGAGGTGCAATCATGATATTACGAGATTTCGAGCACGTTGCAGCAACGTCCCTCGACGAAGCGGTTGCAATTACCGCCGAATACAGAGAAAAGGCCGCCATTGTTGCCGGCGGCACGGATCTGCTGGGCATCCTCAAGGACAATGTCCATCCACTCTATCCGAAACTCCTTGTTGATATTAAACCCGTGGCCGGGCTCACCTATGTAGGCGAGGACAAAAAAGGCCTAAAAATTGGCGCCCTGACTACCCTGGCTGAGGTCGCGAGAAACAAGATTGTAAAAGAGAAATATCCTTTGCTTAAGGAGGCAGCCCGCGCGGTTGCCTCGCCCCAGATCAGGAACATGGGCACTATCGGCGGCAATATCTGCCAGGAGCCGCGCTGCTGGTATTATCGAACGCCTGACAACCGTTTTCATTGCCTTCGCAAGGGCGGTGAAAAGTGCAATGCGATTCTGGGGGAAAACCGCTTTCACTCTGTATTCGGAACTGCACGCGTTGGAGTCCCGGCCTGCTCTTCGAATTGCCCGGCCAATGTCGCCATCCCTGGTTACCTGGCGAGAATCCGCTCGGGTGAAATGTTTGAAGCCGCCCGGCTCCTGCTTGAACGCAACCCCATGCCAGCCATCACCGGACGCGTCTGTCCCCATTTCTGCGAGCTAAACTGTAATCGCGGTGAGTTTGACGAGGCGGTGTCGTTGAGAGCTATAGAGCGGTACGCAGGTGATTACATCCTCGAAAATGCGGCCCGGTTCCTGAAACCGCCTAAGAGTCAGACCAAAAAGAAGGTGGCCATTGTCGGTTCCGGTCCGGCGGGCCTGGCCGCGGCTTACTATCTGCGGCAGGCCGGGCACAACGTAACGATATTTGATAAGATGCCCGAGGCGGGGGGAATGCTCACCTATTGCATCCCGGCCTACCGGCTGCCCAAAGAAACCGTTAGAAAACTCATCAAAGCCTACGAGCGCATCGGCATTGAGTTCAGGCTCGATGTCAATATTGGTAAGGGTAGAACCACGCTAGGGAGCCTGCGCAAGGACTTCGACAGTGTGTTCCTGGCTACCGGGGCGTGGAAGCAAAAAACACTTAAGATGGAACGTGAGGAGCTGCTGACCTCCGGCCTTGAGTTCCTGATCAATATCCGACGCGGCGTCCGGCAAACGCTGGGAGAAAAAGTGTTGGTCATTGGCGGTGGCAATGTCGCGGTTGATGTAGCAATCTCTGCCCTGCGCCTGGGCGCCAGGGAAGTCACCATGGCTTGTCTGGAAAGCCGCGAGGCGATGCCCGCCTTCACCGAGGGCATCGAACAGGCACTGCGCGAAGGGGTTAAACTGCTGCCGTCGTGGGGACCGAATAAGATACTCACGCGTGACGGAAGGCTGACGGGAATGAAATTAATCAGGTGTACGTCGGTCTTTGATCCTGAAGGCCGTTTTAATCCCACCTTCGATCCAAATGTGAGCAAGAGTATTCAGGCTGACCAGATCCTGCTGGCAATCGGGCAAGGGACGGAACTTACTTATGTCGATCGGTCGCTAAAGACCGAGCACGGCCTCATTGCAGCAGCCGAAGAGACTCAGGCTACTAACATTAAGGGTGTGTTTGCCGGCGGCGAAGTGACGACTGGCCCGGCCTCGGTGGTGGAGGCCCTCGCGGCCGGGAGAAAGGCGGCCGAAGCGATTAACGCGTATCTTGCCGGCGGGAAGAGCATAACGCAGGCTCTTGTCAGCAGTACTCCCGAACCCCTGCATGCCCTTGAGGCGAAAACGCTTATGAAATCAGAGCGGGTGACGATACCAGAGCGTGCACTCCCGCATCGCAGCATCGAGTCCGAGGATGTTTTTACGCTCGATGCGGACGCGATCGAAACCGAAGCATACCGATGCTTCGATTGCGGGTGCCTGGCAGTCAATGCCTCGGATATCGCTCCTGCACTGGTCGCCCTCGAGGCCAGTATCAAGACAACCAAGAAAAATATTGCGGCTGAAGCCTTCTTCGCGGCCCTTCCGATGCGGACAACCGTGCTCGACCCTGATGAGTTGGTAACAGAGATTAATATACCCAGGCCGCGACCCGATTGCAAGTTTGGCTTTCTCAAATTCCGCATCCGAAATTCGATCGATTTCCCGATCTTGAGCGTTGCCTCAGTTCTCGCGCTCGATGACGGTACGGTCAAATATGCAAGAATAGTGCTTGGCGCGGCCGCCCCTGTTCCGTTACGACTAACACAGGTTGAAAAATACCTTATCGGGAAACCGCTCAATGAGAAGACAGCAGAGGAGGCCGGAGCGATTGCGGTAAAAGGGGTCTACCCGCTGGCAAAGAACAAGTATAAAGTACAAATCACCAGGGCGCTGCTCCGCAAAGCGATTTTGGCTACATCGTAATTTAAGGCGCGGAGGTTGGAGAGGCAGTGGCGCTCGGACTTTGCTCGGGTGGGCATGGCTAAATGATATAAAAATTATGCGGTTCAAGAATCTATAAGCTTACTGGACTAATCTGAATTTATAACAGCTTAAGAATTCTACTGGTTTAAGCAAAATGGCAGGCGACAAACTGTCCCGGTTCTATTTCCCTTAAGTTCGGTTCTTGTTTAGAACAATGGTTCCGGGCGATTGGGCAACGAGTATGAAATCTGCATCCGGGGGGAACGTTCATCGGGCTGGGCATTTCTCTATCCAGCGGAAGATATTCGGATTTAAACTCAGGATCGGGAATGGGCATTGAGGCAATAAGTGATTGAGTGTAGGGATGTTTCGGTGATGAACATATTTGTACCGAACCGGCTATTTCCATAATTTTTCCCATATACATGATTACAATTCGATCACAGATGTGCTTTACAACACCCAGATCGTGGGAAATGAAAAGATAGGTAAGGTTCATTTTCTCTTTTAAATCTTCTAAAAGATTAATAATCTGAGCCTGGATGGAAACATCCAGGGCTGATACCGGTTCATCGCATATAATAAAATCCGGTGATACCGCCAGGGCACGGGCAATCGCGATTCTTTGTCTTTGACCTCCGCTGAGTTCATGGGGATATTGGTTTTTATAAGAACCATCCAGACCCACCATGTTCAGGATTTCAATAATCCTGGATTTCTTCTCATAGTCGTTTTTAACCAATTTATGCAGGTCCAAAGGTTCACCAATTATTTGACCGATTTTCATTCGCGGATTGAGAGATCCATAGGGGTCCTGAAAAATGATTTGCATTTCCCGGCGGAGACCTATTAATTTCTTTTCCTTCTTGTGGGTTATGTTATTATTTCTAAAAATAATTTCCCCTCGCGTAGGTTCTATTAACCGTAATATACATCTACCCAGCGTTGTTTTGCCGCATCCGC
>JBFMGN010000133.1:0-7495 GCA_040752435.1 Spirochaetota bacterium | reverse complement strand
AATGGGCAGTATTCTATCTGAGTGAGAATGCGTCGCATAGAATAATCGAAGTTGGAATAAAGAATGAAAGGCTCTCCCCCAGGCTCTTGAATGAGCCGGAAGTATTCCGGCGCAAGACCTCGGGGGCCATTCTGACCTTCCTGCTGTTACACGCGCCTGTTTATTGACCGAAGCCTGCCCTTGACCCCGGCAGGAGTCAGCCTCATAGAACTACGACTACTACAGGCTGTTTCAGAGGAAGGGCTTTCCCCGAATTTACGACGATACATGCGGGCAAAATGACTCTGGCTCCGGTAGCCCGCGCCGAAGGCCGCCTCTTTGACGCTCATGCCGTCTTGGAGAATGAACTTCCTGGCTTCTTCTATTCGGCGCCGAAACCACGTATTCATGCACGTTCATACCGTTTGCCAGTGCAAAATCCCGTTTCAGCTTCGCAAGACTGACACCCAGATAGGCCGCCAGCTCGGTCAGGGTCGGCGGATTACCTATCCGGCTATCGAGATATTCGCGGGCCAGCTTCATTTTCCGCAGGTCCCGCGCATGCAGAGGCCGAGGCTTGGGCAACTCTTCTTTCAGGAGAAAGCCGAATGACAGAGCAGTTAGCTCGAGCGCCTTACCCTCCAGGTACATCCTCTGCAGCGCTCCGTGGAAAGGGCAGGCCTCGATGCGCCGCAGCGCGTTCACCGCTTCGGCCCCGAAACTCGAACATAACATGAGTGGCTCACCACCGGGTTCCCTCAACATCCGCGAACAGGCTTCCGTGTAGCGGTCTTCGGTTTCGGGGAGAATCTCTGCGACGCGTTCGGAATTGATGTAAAGAGTCAGCGACTCATAATCCCCTTTCGGAGGATCAGCATGCCTAATGAGAGCCGATGCGGAACTGATCACGAGGGTTCCCGGTTTGAAATATGTGCTTCTTCTGCATGCCATCGTGCCAACCATATGCCTCGCCGGTCTTGAGCAGGTATCCAATCTTAAGTGCGGGTTTATTCACAACGTGGTTTACCGTCACCCAATCGGGATTCGGGGTATGTTTTACGATCATGAAGCCTATATCGTCATTCGCGGAAAGCGAGCGTATCGTCCCTTCACCGCAAATAGGCGGCAGCGAAATCGTTGTATCTACGGCAGGATCTTCGAAGAGTTCGATGCCCTGATCCCCCTCCGAATCCTCTATGAATGCGAGAGAGACTTTTAAGGCTTCATCAGACATGCGATCTCTCCATCTTGAACCGACAAATTATAGATTATACATTGAGCCAATTTCAAAAATCAATGGAAATTAGCCACAGAAACACACGGAATTACACGGAAATATTTCCAATACAAAGAAATAAAAAATTTCTTACATTCCGTGTTTTTCCGCGTGATTCCGCGGCTTACTATTTTTGTAAGAGCCTCCATTAAGTAATAATATCACACGCATATAATTTTCGCAAGTGCCTGTTGCCTGACTGCTTTCAGATCACCTTTAGAATCCCCAGCACCACGCCCGCGACGCCGAGCACCCCCGCGATGACAGCCACTATGGTCAGGCCTTTGGCGGTAGACTGCGCGCCTTTTACGAGCTGTTCTTCGCTTTTCAGGCTGACAATGAACGAGGCGCCTTTCTTGTCCGGTTTGCAGATCCGCAGCCGGCCATCGCTGTCAACAGCTTCTCCGAGGACGTAGATGGTGCGGCCAATGGGCACAGCGCTCTCTTCAAAACGGTAACCGATGGTGCGCCTTCCGCCGGCAAGCGCGGCAAACCGGCCGGGGTCGAAGCTGTATCGGCCGAACTGGAGGCCGCCCCCCTGGAAATCACCCTGCTTGAACTGGGAAAAGACCTTCTCAGCAACGAATGAGGCGCCGTCAGGGTCAACCGCGATGGTACCGGCAGTGTCGCGTACGAAAAAAGGAACGCTCCGCGTATTGCTGGCCACGGATTCCGAGCCGCGCCGGATACGCTGGCGCCTGTTGCCCTTGTCGTCGTTCTCCCAGTACGTCTCTTCGTACTCCCGGGTCACGTTCATGGAGTAGTATATACAGGCTGTTCGGCTGAGCTCGGACTCCAGCGGCTCAGCGCACTCGACGGTACCCTTCACCTCTGCGATCTGGTTGAAGGAACCTGCGCCGATTTCCTTTGCCACCGAGGCCGCCAGGTCGGCAAGCTCCGCCGATGTCGAGGTCTGGGTGCCCTTGATTTGCGCCAGCTTTCGCTTCTGCGCCTGGGATCCGAGAACCAGCCCGACCGCTCCGAGGATGAGGACGGCACCAATGATAATGAACGGCATACATCTCTCCTTTCAATGATCCTGTTGTAAATGATAAATGATAAATTATTATGATAAAAGTATCAAGTATACGCGTAAATGACCAAAGGCTTCCCTCCTTGATCATTAACGCATGGTTTTTGAAATTGCCTCATGCAATAATATTAAAAGTATTGACCAAACAGGGATTACCACTGTTAATATTTTTCTGCTACTATAAAAAATATTTCAGCGGCAAGAAAAGGAAAGGGGTCGAAAGACTATGCAAAGGCGTATAAGCAGTGCGGTAATCCGAGTCGATGCTCGGGATAAGGCGGGGGGGTACACCAGATACCTGGCCGATATGGAGTTTGAAGGCATGCTGCACGCAAAACTGTATCGCTCCGTAAAGGCCAGAGCCAGGATAAAAGCCCTGCATATACCGCCTCTTCCTTCCGGCTACTATATTGTTGACCGGAAGGATGTACCCGGAGTTAACCGGGTGGCCATGATCAAGATGGATTGGCCTGCTTTTGCCGAAGAGGAAGTGCGGTATGTCGGCCAGATCATCCTGATGATCGTCGGTCCCGATAGAAATGAAATAAGCCGGATTCATTCTCAAATAAAGGTCGATTATGAAGAACAGGAAGCCGCTTTTACAATCGACGAAGCGGCAGCTCTTAAGGGAGGTCCCATTCATGGAAAAGATAATTTATTTGCCGATTATCATCTTCAGAAGGGCAATCCCGATGAAGCTTTCAAGCGGGCCGCCCGCATTATTGAAGATGAGTGCGAATCAGGCTATCAGGAACATATTTATCTGGAACCCCAGAGTCTTTTGGGCACGTGGGTGGACAACCGGATCGTTATCCATGGGTCTATGCAGTGCCCTTACTATGTTAAACATGCCGTCGTAGCAACCCTGGGTTGGCCTGAGGAGAAAGTGCGTGTTGTTCAGTCTCCTACCGGAGGAGGTTTCGGGGGGAAAGAGGACTATCCCGAGATTATCGGTGCACCCCTGGCGGTGGCAGTCAATAAAATCAAAAAACCGATCCGGCTTATTTTGGACCGGGTTGAAGATATCAGTTTTACCAGCAAGCGGCATCCCGCAAGGATTCGATTCAGGACTGGGCTGGATGAAAACAACACCATTATCGCCATGGATATCGATACGAAACTCAACGGTGGCGCTTATGAAAGCTATTCCTGTATCGTGCTTCAAAGAGCCGTCTTCACCTCAACCGGTGTTTACGATATCCCCAATGTTAGAGTGCGGGGCAGGGCTTATGCCACCAACACGGTTCCCTCGGGCGCCTTCCGCGGTTTCGGCGCGCCTCAGGCTATTTTCGGAATCGAAACGCACATGCGGCACATCGCCCGGGACCTGAAGGAAGATCCGGTTGAGTTGAAACAGAAATATTTCCTGAAAAAGGGATCCGTCACCGTTACTAATGGTCGAATTCATGATGAGGTGATGTTAAACACCATGACGGCCAGAATCCTTACGATGTCCGATTATAGGCGGAAATATGCCGAGTATGCGCGTATCCCCGGAAAGGGAATAGGCATATCCTTTTTTAATCACGGTTGCGGTTTCACAGGTGATGGGGAACAACGCATAATCAAAGCCAGGGTTAAGCTCAAAAAACGCCTCGATCAAAAAGTTGAGATCCTGGTTTCTAATTCGGAGATTGGACAGGGAGTTCAGACCGGCTACATAAAAATCATCGCCAATATCCTGGGTATTCCCCTGGCTGAAGTTATTTTCGACAACCCCGATACGGATTCAGTGCCCGATTCCGGTCCTACCGCCGCTTCCCGTTCCATCATGGTGGTCGGATACCTGCTGCAAGAGGCTGCCGAAGAGCTGAAAAAAAGGTGGGAGGAGGAAACCGAATTACAGGTTGAGAAAAATTATACCATGCCTGCCGGGCTTAAGTGGAATCAGGCCACAATGCAGGGCGATGCCTATCCGACTTACGGGTGGGGAATAAATGTCGTGGAAGTAGAGGTTGATCCCCTGACCTATGAAACCGAGACCCGGGGGATTTGGGCGATTTATGATGTCGGCGCGGCGATTGACGAGCGAGTGATTGAAGGGCAGATCAACGGCGGTCTCAATCAGGGGCTTGGGTATGCAAGCCTTGAGAAAATGGTTTTGGATAAGGAGGGACTTTTCCAGCAGCGGACGATGACGGACTACATGATTCCCACCTCCCTCGATTTTCCGGCTGTCAAGAGCGAGCTGGTAGACAATCCTTACC
Organism: Spirochaetota bacterium; assembly: GCA_040752435.1. Taxonomy (GTDB): domain Bacteria; phylum Spirochaetota; class Spirochaetia; order SPDA01; family JBFMGN01; genus JBFMGN01. Next base: position 3,000 of record JBFMGN010000133.1, on the reverse strand, counting down.
CCTTCGGCCCATTCGGTGCCAAAGGAGCCGGAGAGCTGGTATTTAACGGCGCTGCACCGGCCTTCTGCGCCGCAGTGGAACAAGCTATTTCGCAGCCTGTTTCGAAGATACCTCTGACCCCGGAGGCAATCATGGAGGTATGTACCGGATGAAGATTGATTTTGTCGTTAACGGCCGCCCAATCAGTCTGGAGATGGATCCTTTGCGGCGCCTGATCGATCTCCTCCGGGAGGACTTGCAGCTTACGGGGATAAAAGAAGGCTGCGGGGAGGGGGAATGCGGTGCCTGCTCAGTTCTTCTGAACGGGGAACTGGTTAATTCCTGCCTTATCCCCGCTGCAACGGTGAATGGGACCACCATTGTCACTCCGGAGGGATTACGAGAAACAGCCCGGGGGAAATGCATCATCGAATCCCTGGCTGAGTCGGGAGCAGTCCAGTGCGGATTCTGTATGCCTGGGATGATGATGGCCGCGGCCGCAATCCTTTCCCGGAACCCTGATCCTGATGAAAGGGAAATTCGAAAGGGGCTGGCAGGAAATCTCTGTCGCTGTACCGGCTACGATGCGATTGTAGCCGGGGTACAAACTGCGGCGAAGAAGGGGGAAGGTTTATGGTAGAGTGTTTCCGCCCGCATACGCTTGCAGAAGCACTTAGTATCAGAAAGGCTAAAGACGTTATTCCCTTCGCAGGCGGTACCGATCTGATGGTTACCTATCGCGGGGTGTCCGAAACCAGTACTGTATTCCCGGACCCGGTTTTATTTGTGGACGGTATCGCCGAAATAAAGGAGATTAAGAGAGCCGCTGACGGTTTTCTTTCCATCGGGGCCGGCTGTACCCTGACCTCGGTGCTTTCAAATAATGGGGTTCCAGCTCTTATCAAGGCTGCTGTCGGAGAAATCGCAGCCCCGGCAATACGTAACAGGGCGACACTGGCCGGCAATATCTGTAATTCCTCTCCCGCCGGTGATTCTCTGCCCGCCCTCTATGTTCTGGGGGCAAAATTGAAACTCTTAAGCAGTAGTACGGAAAGGGTTGTACCGGTGGAAAAATTTATAACTGGGCCGGGCAAAAATGTGCTGCGGAATGATGAGATTCTGACGGAAATAATAATACCGTTGCACGTATTTTCCATAATCTATTACAGGAAAGTTGGAACCAGAAAAGCCAATGCCCTTTCCAAACTGTCTATCGCAGCCGCAGCCGATGTAAAAGAAGAAAAGTTGATGGATATCCGTGTAGCCTTGGGAGCCGTAGGACCCACGATAATACGTGACAGAGATATTGAAAGCGGGATGATTGGTCTTAATATCAAGAACATAAAAATAGAAAAAATTTTGAAAGCTTATGAGAACCTGATAAGGCCGATTGACGACCAGCGATCAACCGCCGCGTATAGAAAAAAGGTAACCCTGAATTTAGTTAAATACTTTTTGACTCAATACATTAAGCCGAATTAAGTAATCTGTTACTTTTGATATAAAAATCTATAAAATATCGCAGTGTTATATTTTATAAGTAAGGACTTCTTTGATCTTACTCACTAACTTTTTTCCTATTCCATTAACTTTTAATAAATCTATTTCACGAGCATTGAAGACATTTAATACCGAACCAAAATGGTCCAACAATTTTTTTGCTTTTACTGGACCAATATCAGGCAGTCCCTGTAATAAATAAAGTTGTTTAGATTTCATTTTTCGATATTTACGACCTTTCCTTAAAGGGATTAATTCCTTTTTTTTATATTGCGTTTGAATCAGAATAAGAATGTTTTTTGTATCTTCAATAGATTCTGAAAATATTATTGGAATATTCCAAATGGCTGTAATTGATATAAGTGCTCCCTTTATCGCATTTAAATGAATATCGATGTTTGTATTATATAGATCACCTTCAATTATTAATAAATGAGCATTTTGATTGTTTTCATGCTTGCAATCTGAGAAAAAAGTCTTCCATCGAATATTGAATAGGATAAAATCGATGGAAGTTTTTCTCTCAATGAAAACTGAATTGTTAATTAAAAAGTCTCCATATTTAAGTTTGCATATAGTGAAATCTATATCTTCCTTTTTTAACAATTCAATAATTCCTGATTTATTTTCACGATAATCTACTTTTATACTCATTTTATGCAATACTACTCGTGCCGCAATGGGTTTCCTGCATATTTAAATACAATAAAAATGTGCATTTTACTTTCCAGATTAGGTTATAAGTGGGGATATTAAAGACTATTATCCTACCTCCAGGAGTAATCAAGCCGGAGCAACAGCCTATGCAGGACATCCTTTGCGGGGGACTTTATTCGGAAACCTGATCATCATGGAAATACTGAAAAGCATATTTGATTATGGGAAATAATCCAATACCAGCTTCATAAAAGGCCGAAGATCCTTCTATAAAATAAGTACTAAGATAGCTTTAATCTTTTGTTGTTTTATAATAAAATAAGAATGGATTCAAATGGAAGACCTGAATTGAGGCTGGAACTTGGAATTAAAATTTTTGATTGAATGATGGGCGCCCTGAATGGGAACCGACCTATCAGTAAATAGAGGTTCCCTGATTCCGTCCATCGCCGCATACTATAGGCTATTCCTTTAATGTTTTTCGCATGCTGCGAATATCTATAATAAAGTCCGACAATGGCTTAAGCCGTGTTGGGCGTTAGCCTATAGATAAGACGATACTACCCTAGTGGAAACAAGATTACTGCAAAAACTTCAAGAGTATACTGTGATGATTGATTTCTTCATTAGAGAAGAATTTGACGATTTATTGGAGGTCAGAGATGATGAAAGCAGATTTTTTTATGAGCTTTTTCTGAATTATTTTCGGAAAGACATAGTAGCTCATTCATTTTCAGGCTGTAATTTTTTTCTTGCAAAAAAACAGAAAACACCAGTATCTATCACACCTGACGAAAAAAGATTCGCTTCGGAACAGGATTTTTTTCTTGTGCAAGACCAGAAGACATTGGTTTACATTAACCC
>JBFMGN010000132.1:0-7504 GCA_040752435.1 Spirochaetota bacterium | reverse complement strand
CTGGAAACAACTGTTGCCATACCATCGATATAAATTTGTCCTGCGTCATAACCGTCAATTCCGTATAATGCACGAACGATATTCATCCTCCCGGAACCTAACAAGCCGAACAACCCAAGTATCTCCCCGCTCTTTAAGCTGAAACTGATATCCTCGATTATTCCTCTTATAGTTAAGCCCTTTACTTCCATCAAAGTTTTACCGATTGGTACTTCACGCTTCGGGTAGAACTCCGTCAGTTCCCGGCCGACCATCATGGAAATAAGCTCCTGCCTGTTGGTTTCCGCCGTATTGACGGTACCGATTTTTTTCCCGTCCCGTAAAACGGTAACCCGGTCGGTAATATTAAACACCTCTTCAAGCCGGTGAGAAATATAAATAACCCCGACCCCCTGGCTTTTAAGACTTTGAATAATTTTAAACAGGGATTGGGTATCCTTTTCTCCGAGGGCTGCCGTCGGCTCATCCATAACCAGGATCGTCGCTTTTTTATTAATCGCTTTTGCAATTTCCAGGATCTGTTTTTGGTGAACCGTCAGATCCCCAACTATTTTCCGCGGGTTAATATCAATATTCATTCGTTTTAGAACTTCCCGGGCTTTTGCATTAGCGGTTTTCCAATCAATCGTCTTCCATTTCTTTTTTAAAGGCATGGCGCCCACAAATATATTCTCAGCGACAGTCAGGGTATCCAGGGTTATCAATTCCTGATAGATTACCTGAATACCTTTTTCAGCGGAATCGGATGGGGATCGAAAATCAACTTTCTCACCATTTATGCATATTTCTCCTGCATCAAGGCTGTAGTCACCGGCGAGAATTTTAATGAGGGTTGATTTGCCGGCTCCATTTTCACCCAGAAGTCCCAGCACTTCCCCAGCCTTTAGATCTATGCTCACATCCTTTAACGCCTGCACGCCCGGGAATTGCTTAGAGATACTTCTCATTTCCAATAAAATGTCACCCATTCACGGCTCCACAAGAATTGTGTTACAAGCAAAATACAGTAATGAAATAAAAAGAAATAGACCGGGTATGTATACCCGGTCTTAAGATAAAAATTTTATTTTTTCGGATACCACTTCTCGATGTTGTCTTTGGTAATGACTTCGTTTTCAACATAAATCCACGGCGGGACTGCATTGCCTGTCAGTATTGCACAAACAGCGGGAACTACATATTCCCCGTAGTGTTCCGGGAAGAAAGCAATACCGGCGTCGCTCAGGCCATCCCGTATCTGCGACTGTCCAAGCTCATCTACCCCGAGTGTAATAATGATAATATCATCGGAATTCCAACGGCCCGCGCCCTGGAGAGCGGCGATTGCGCCGGCCATTGTCTGTTCATTGATCGAAGTTACTGCGATCTTCTTGGCCTTCGGATGGGCGGCAAGTACGTCATCCATGGCGGCTTTCGCCTGTTCCGACTGGCCCATTCCGCCGTCTGCACGAACAATCTTTTTCTCTACATCGGGTCCAAACTCCTCGGCGAGAGCGGCAGCAAAACCCTCTGACCTGAGCATGGTTACATCACCGCCGGCGGGCATCTGAAGAAGCACAACCATATCAGCCTTGTCCCAGCCGCCCCACTGTTCCTTTATTAATTTGGCCATATACTGCCCGCCCATAAGGGCGACCTTCCAGTTATTGACACCCATAAAAGGCGCACCGGGAACCGGTACATCAATTGCAAGGAGCGGTATACCGGCTGCGGTAAATTTGGCGGTCACGATATTATTGACCTTGGCATCCGCCTGGAACTCGATAAAAAAATCAGGTTTTTTGGAGAGCATGATATCGGCATTTTTCAAACCGATCACCGAATCGTACTGGTTATCCATAATGATCAGGTCTTTCTCATCAAAACCGGCTAACTTCGCCTGTTTGATAATGTCTTTCTCAACCGAAATGCAGAAGGGCAAGGTCCCAAAGATATTGGCGAATCCAAGTTTCTTGCCTTTTCCAGGCAGACCGGGATAGGGTTCGCCCTTCTTGGCGTACTCACGGAACTTTTCGAACTGTACGTATGCGCCGCCGGCCGCACCGGCCTTTGATTCTTCGGCCAGACTCTTCTCTGTTTTTGCTTCTTTCTTCTGACATCCCGTAAAAAAACTCCCCATGCTGAATATCAACAGCAAGCCCAAAAATACTACAAAAAACAATCTAAAACTCTTCATTTTGTCCTCCTAATAGACTTTAATTTTTAGATTTTCTTTTAACAATCAAATTCGAACCTGAAATAACATCACCTCCTCTATACAAATTGGATATTTCTTTTATATTGCGGCTGACGCCGCGATGGACTTTATTGTATTTTTCCAATAACCTTACAATTCATCGGTTTCGTCCATTCCTATCGAAATAAGACCGAAATCAAAAAAATTATTTTTAATGAAACTTATTTTCAGTATTATATTTCATTGACCGCTGATTGTAAATATATTACAATTAATTTTTGATAATTTTCTGATTCCATATTAATTAAAGGAGACATTTATGAAGCTGAACGTGGATGCACATTTGTGGTGCCTTGGGACCTATGCCGAGCGCTATGTCCCGGGCGGGTACTTCGACCCTTTGACGGTGGACGAACAACTTAAAATCATGTCCGGCATTGAAGGGCTTGACGGCCTTTTTGTTTTTTATCCCTTTGCCCCCTTACCCAAAGATCCGGTTAAGCTCGTCACAAAGTTGAAGGATTACGGGCTTAAAGTATCGAACCTATGTGTGGAAAACTGGAGCGATCGCATGTGGAAACACGGTGCATTCAGCTCGAATGAAAAAAAGATACGGCAGGAGTGTATCCGGCTGTTTAAGGAAGGTATCGATGCCGCCAAGGAAATCAAGGCGGACAGCATCCTCCTCTGGCCGGCCCATGACGGCTTCGATTACCCTTTCCAGGTGGACTACCGCGACGGGTGGAAATATCTCGTGGAGACCGTACGGGAAATCGGAGAATACGACCGCACCGTCAAAGTCGCCGTAGAATATAAATCGAAGGATCCGCGGCAGAAACAATATGTAAGCAACGTGGGAAAACTCATGATGCTCCTGGCAGATGTCGGGCTTGCCAATGTTACCGGGGTAATCGATGTGGGGCATGCGCTTATGGCCCAGGAATCGCTGGCCGAATCCCTCATGATCCTCGATTCCCATAATAAGCTGGGGCAGATACACCTGAACGAGAACTATAAGGATTCCGACCCCGATATGATATTCGGAACCATCAATTTCTGGGAAATACTGGAATTTTTTTATTACCTTAACAAAACGGATTTTACCGGATGGTGCTCCATCGATATCATCGTTGGCCGGGACGACCGGGCAAAATCGCTTGATACCGGCGTCAGGCTTATCTGGAAATACAAAGAACTGGCCGACAGACTAACCGGGCATTCCGAGGAGCTCGATCAGAACCTCAAAGGCTGCCGTTTCACCGACAACATTCGCCTTATTACCGGACTTCTTTTCTAACAATCGACAGCCGGGATGAATTCACGGGAAAAATTCCTTTCAGTCTTACGGATGGAAAACGGCCGCTATGGTGAGGGGGTGGAGATACCCAAAGTCGAGTTCGGCTACTGGGCAGGGACAATCCGGGCCTGGTTAAAGGAGGGACTTGCGAAAACGGCTCCGGTGCCCGATGATATTGCCGACGGAATTGCTGTAATGTCCAACAAGAACATCTACGGGCAACCGGAAACGGGAGCGGATGTGAATGTGCACTCCATCTTTAACCTCGACTGGCATCTGACGAAGTTTCCCTGCGATTACAGCCCGATGTTCAAACCGGAAGTGCTGGAAACAAACGGCGACTATCTCATTTATCGGGATTCCTTCGGTGTAATCAACAAGAACGATAAAGGCATGCGGTCGCTTCCAATGGAGCTCGATCATCCCGTCAAGGACTGGGATTCATGGAACCAATACAAGCAGTATTATACGGAAGATACCGTCGAGCAACGGCTCCCCGCCGGCTGGGAGAATCTCGTAAAAAGTCTTAAGGCAAGAGATTTTCCGCTTCGTCTCGGCGGTACGTCCGCCGGTTTCCTCGGCTTTCCGCGGCAGATCATGGGTGTTACCGCCTACCTCATGGCTCTCTACGATCAACCGGATCTTATTCATGATATCTGCGATACCTTCCTGAATTTTCTGTTGTCTTACTACGCCAGAATTATCAGGGAGGTTGAGGTTGACTGCATTCTTATCTGGGAAGACATGGCCGGCAAACAGGGTTCCCTGATCTCGCCCGATCATTTCAGGGAGTTCCTGGCCCCGCGATACAGGGCGATGGTTAAGTTTGCCCGTGATGAGGGGGTCGATATAGTTCTTACAGACAGCGACGGTTATGTGGCAGAGCTTATCCCGCTTCTGGTTGAAACCGGTGTAACGGGGATGTATCCATTTGAACGGGCGGCCGGAAACGACCTCCTGAAAATCCGGGAAGGTTTCCCGGATTTTCAGATAATCGGCGGATTCGATAAACGGGTGCTCTTTAAAGATTCATCGCAGAAGGCGATCGAAACTGAGCTTGCCATGGCTCGGACGATGCTCCGAACGGGACGCTATATTCCCCATGTGGATCATTTCGTATCACCCGACTGTACCTGGGAGAATTTTTCCTATTACCGTAGAAGACTCAACACCATAATTGACGAGATCAATACAGGTCGGTCGGAGGCATAATTATTGAACAAAAAAATTAACGCTGCCGGTTATTTCTTCATCCGAATGTGGCTGCTTACGTAGCCTTCAATTTTATTGACGTTTTCGATTACCGGGTGGCTGCACCTGGAGGCGGTGAGGAGGTAGAGGGCGTTAAGAAGCGCGATCTGCGTTATCATGGAGTTTGATTGGGCGAAATGAATCCTCCCCTCATAGCAGGCCGTGAGGAGGGCGATGTGCGCGCTCTTTGCAAGCTGGGAATCCGGGTAGTTGGTGATCGCGATGGTGAAAGCGCCGTTTTTACGTGCTTCGCGTACCGCGTTTACCACGATGGCGGTCTTCCCTGTGTGAGAGATTCCCACGACAACGTAGTTGCTTTTTACATGCCCCATGCAAACCCAGGTCTCGTAGGTGTCCACAAGCGCGACGGTCTTGTATCCGATGTGGGAAAAGAGTATCCGGCCTAAAGAACAGACACCACCCGACCCTCCCTGGCCGATAAAGTAGAGCATCTCGCACGTTACTATTTTCTCTACCGCTTGTTTGAGTAACCCGAATTCGACCCTTTTTTCCGTATCATGCAGGTTGGTAACAGCTTCGGCAAAGACCTTCTGTATAACAAGATCGTCGTCGTCGGTCGCTCTGAAAATCGGCAGGACAACATCGGAGGAGTACTTGAGATCCTGGGACAGGCTTATCTTGAAACGCTGGAAATTATCATAGTTCAGCTTCTTGCAGAATCTGGAGATCGAGGCGACGGAAGTCCCTATGATCCTCGCAATCTCATCGATGGAAGCGTTGATCCCTTCAAAATCGACCTCCAGAAAATAATCGGCGATCATCTTCTGCTTCGGCTTGAGGTCCTGGTAGGCTTCCTTTATTTTCATTTTTACCGACATTTTCGTATACGGTAATTCAGCCGGGCGTCAATCGACCCGCACCCGTATTTTTAAGACTTTTGATTGGCCCGCTTACCACTCCTCCATCATTCGTTTTATTTCCGAAACAATCCGCTCCGGCTGGGGAATGTAAACCTTTTCCATAACCGGACTGAAGGGAGCCGGGGTGTTGGGCGCGGCGATCCTTAATATCGGTGCCAGGAGGTAGTCGGGTATCGATTCTGAAATCTGCATCCCGATCTCGGCTCCCACCCCGCCCTGCCTGGATGATTCTTCCACGATGACCAGCCTTCCGGTTTTTTTTACGGAGGCGGAGATGGTTTCGTAATCCAGGGGCCAGAGGGTGCGCGGGTCTATGACCTCGACCCTTACTCCATCCTTTGCCAGCATCCCCGCCGCCTGAAGCGAAAAATGCATCATTAAAAGGCTCGCAACCACGGTAACATCCCTTCCTTCCAGCCGGACGGCGGCCTTCCCGATGGGGACAATATAGTCTTCATCGGGTATCTCCGACGAGGCATCGATGGTGCCGGCTTCAGCCCGAATACCCTTGGATCCGTAGAGCAGCTTATGCTCGAATATCAAGACAGGATCATCATCCCGGACAGCCGCCTTCAACAAGCCCAGCGCATCGTAGGCAGTGGAGGGAGCTACCACCTTGATACCGGGGCATGTTATGAAGTAGGGTTCGAGATTCTGGGCGTGCTGCGCCCCTCTGCCCGTGACGCCGACGGGAGCCCGTATAACCACCGGAATTTTCAATTTCCCGCCCGACATGTATCTCAGTTTCGCTATCTGGTTTACAATCTGGTCCATCGCACAGAGAAGAAAATCACCGTACTGCACATCCGCTATAGGCCGCATGCCCATGGCAGCCGCGCCGCAGGCCATGCCGAATATTGCGATCTCTGAAATAGGCGTATCGATAATCCGATTCCGGAAATCCTTCTCCAGCCCAAGGGTTACGGTAAATGCGCCGCCGTATCCGCCCGGTATGCCGATATCTTCTCCCAGGCAGAAGACACTTTCATCCCGCGCCATTTCATCGTGTATCCCTTTCCGCAAAGCCTCCGCGATACTCAATCTCATCTCGGTACCTCGATTGTTACATACAGGCCGTTGTAAGTGTCCTCCGGTTTCGGCTCGGGGCTGGCCTGTGCGAAACGCATGGCTTCCTCCACCTCCTGTTCGACCTCAGAGCGGATTTTCGAAAACAGATCCTTATCCGCGTACCCGGTTGCTTTTAAAACCGTTTCGCAGGCCGGGATCGGATCTTTCGCTTTCCAGTACTCCTTCTCTTCTTTGGACATGTAGTTATTCGGGTCCCTTCGACTGTGCCCGCAAAGCCGGAAGGTCTTGAGCTCCAGGAGTGTCGGTCCTTTGCCCTCTTTCGCAAGGGCGGCTGCAACCTTCGCCTTTTCATAAACCTCAAAAACATTCATGCCGTCGGCGATGTCGGCTCGCATGCCATACGCCGCAGCCCGGTCGGCTATATTCAAGACCTTGCTCACCTGTTTCAGGTTGGTGGAGGCACCGTAAAGATTATTCTCGCAGACGAACAGAGCGGGAACATTGTAGACGGCGGCGGCGTTCAACCCTTCATGGAAGGCGCCTTCGTTGGAGGCGCCGTCACCGAAAAAGCTGACTGCGACCCGCTTTTCACCCCTCAGCTTGAAGGCCAGCGCCATGCCGGTGACAATGGGAATGTTGCCGCCTACAATTGCAATCGCGGGCAGCATCCCACGGCTTAAGTCGCCCACGTGCATCGAGCCGCCTTTACCCTGGCAGCAACCGGTCGATTTCCCGTACAACTCCGCGGCGATCTCCCGCAGCGGTATACCCTTTGCAATCGCATGCCCGTGTGGCCGGTGAGTGGAGGCGATCACATCCTGCTGTTCCAGAGCGGTGCAGACTCCGACGGCGCAGGCTTCCTGGCCAAGG
>JBFMGN010000131.1:0-7550 GCA_040752435.1 Spirochaetota bacterium | reverse complement strand
GACTTCTTTGGCAAAGGGGGCGCGCGGAAAGTTGGCGTCCGCGGTCACGTCTGGAATCCACACCGAACTCCTGGACGCCCAGACTCGACCAGGGAGCCCGATGCCGGGTGCAAACGCGAATTCCTTACTTATGCCGTGAAAACTCTCCACTTCCCTGACTCTGCAATAGTAGGGCGAACCAAGTTCGAGGTGTGTACCATCACGTGTGGGAACCCACACTTCACCATAATCCCAGCCTGTGCTCTCACAGACCATCCATAGGGTAAGGGTAAGTGAGGCGTCGAAGGTCTCGGCTTCGATGAGGACTTTGGTCAACGTCAGCAACAGACGGTTTTCCTGTTCTGCCCGTTTGCGTTCGGTGATGTCCTCGATAACACCTTCGTAATAGAGGGCATTGCCCTGCGCGTCGCGCACCAGCCGTCCGTTCTCCCGAACCCATCTGCGGTTGCCGTCTTTGTGGTACGTTTCAAACTCGAATCCGCGCACATAACTCTGCTCTTCTATTATGCGATGGAATTCAGCGCGCCGATCTGGGTTCACGTAGATCTGGGCTGCGATGTCGGTGACTGAGGCGAGGAGTTCCTGCGGCGAGTCGTAGCCCAATATGCGTGCCAGCGCCGGGTTGACGGTCAGGAAACGTCCTTCCGGAGTGCTCTGGAAGATGCCCTCCTGGGCGTTCTCAACGATGGAGCGGTAATTCTCTGCAGAGGCCCGCAGTTCATCCGCTAGCCGTGCCGTCGATTGCACCAGTTGCTCGCGCTCGGCAACGAGCGTCGCGTTCCAGCGCCGCTGGTAATCGAGGAGCGTCTGGAACACGCTCTCCCTGGTTGCGATGCCGATGAAACTCCCGCTCCTATCTATGACAGGCAGCGCGTCCGTATCGAATCGTTCCATGGCGCGGATCAGATCAGCGACGGGCGTCTCAGGCGGCACAGGCCCCGGCTGCTGACGGGGCAGGAGGTCGGCAAAGATGTGCTGGGGCGAAGAGTGGAGGGCGTCCTGTGGATTCACCAGGCCGAGGAAGCGGTCGTAGTCGAAGACGGCAAAGTGTGTCGTGCAACGCGATTGCCACTCGCGGACAACCTCCGCCGGGCGCGCCTCCGCCCTCACCCGTAGAATGTGGGCGCTGAGCGCGTCTTGGGCTTGCGGTCTGGCCGAGTTACCTTCCGGGCTGACGCTCATATCTGCTCTTCCACTATCGACTCGCATTCCAAGTCAAGGTGCAGAACGTCTTCATCGCTCATCAAGGGTTTGAGACGTTGGAGGACAAATTGGGCGAGTTTCTCACGTGGGATTTTGCGCAAGAAGGTAGAACGGATGAGGATGTCACTGATGATCTCGTCGTCGAGGTCAATATCCTCGAACCGGTTGGGCGTCAACAGGGGAAGCGCCCTCTTGAAGGCTTCACAGCCGATAGCCGCCTTGCGTCCGATTACCAGCCCATCGTGGACGGGCGGGATGGCAAAGGTTTTCACGCGGGCGCGCAGAAAAGTCTCTTTGACGTTTGATAAATCTGACATGGCCACCTCCGTTCTGACTTTCGGCAGACGATGATTTGCTCTACCGCTAAAATTCTAACCTGAATTAACACTATAAATTTATCGAAGTGGATCCGCCTGTCAAGACAAAATTTAAGGGAATTTAAGGTGACAGTAGTTGCAATGAGGGAGAGAGGGATCTGGGGAGAGAAGGAAACTAATAGATAGATACTTCAACCGCTAGTAGTTTTATAATCTTTAATGTCATGGTATAATGCATTTATGGGGTCAGCCTGCGAAATATCCGTTACCTGACATTTTTCAATTTAAGGATAGTTTATGGTTATTGGTATTGACATTGGCGGCACAACAACCAAGATAGTTGGTTTTAAAGATTCTGAACCAATCGATTTTATTACTGTCAAAGCGAGCGATCCAATTACCTCCGCTTCCGGCGCTTTAGGAAAGTTCCTTAACTCCAACAATTTAACTATTTCTTCAATTAAAGAAATTATTATTACCGGTGCCGGTTCAATTTCAATAAAATCGGATTTGCTTGGGTGCCATACAACCAAAATTGATGAGTTTAAGGCAATAGGTTTAGGTGGTCTTTATTTATCTGGCCTGTCGAAAGCGATTGTTGTAAGTATGGGGACCGGTACTGCAATTGTTAAAGCCTCAGGCAATTCGATCTCTCATTTAGGCGGTACGGGTGTTGGTGGCGGGACCTTGTTAGGTTTATCAAAATGTATCCTCAATACCATGGATTTTGACAATATCATCGATATCGCCCGCTCAGGTTCTCTTCTAAATGTCGATCTTACCGTTGGTGATATTGCACAATCAGATATAGGGGCATTACCGAAACATATAACGGCTTCCAATTTTGGTAAACTGAGCGATAAAGCTTCGAAAAGTGATTATGCACTCGGCATATTGAATCTGGTGTTTCAGACAATAGGATTGTTGGCAATCTTCGCAGCTAGAGATGAAAATTATGAAGATATTGTCATGACAGGTCAATTGATCCGTGTACCTCAAGCAAAAGCGATTCTAAAAGAATTAGCAGACATGTTCAAAGTAGTATTCCATTTTCCCGAGCATGCAGACTATTCAACGGCGATCGGCGCGGCTCTATCAATATCTCGCTGATAAAATATGCGTGTGGCCGAGAATCTTCTAAGTTATGTTCAGGCAACAGATACAGATATTCCAGTTATTCGAAGTCTATTCATCGAATACGCCGAGTCTTTAAAGATAGACCTCTCCTTCCAGAACTTTGATGAAGAACTCCGGACACTGCCAGGAATGTACAGTCAACCGGAAGGAGCCATTTACAACCCGATTGAAGGTGCGCTATTTATGGAGAAAAAGATATAATAATGAAGAAAGCAAAATCAAATCTCCTGGTTGTAGATGATGACATCGTAACCCTGGAACTTTTCAGTACAATCTTAAGTGGTTATGGTATTGAAAACTTTATCTTATGCCAGAACAGCAAAGATGTATTGCCGATCTTGCACAAGGAGTCAATTTCCGCGGTTGTTCTTGATTTAAATATGCCAGAACCGTCCGGATATGAACTGCTTCTTATGATTAAAGAGGATTACAATAATGTGCCGGTCATTGTTGTAACCGGAGAAGATAAGGTGGATACAGCCGTCGATTGCATGAAAAAGGGCGCCTTCGATTATCTGACTAAGCCCGTGGATAAGATCAGGCTTGTGTCGGTCATTCAACATGCAACGGAAATACATGAATTGCAGAAAGAAGTCAACCTCTTAAGTCGAAAGATGCTCTCCGGAAGATTAAAACGGCCGGAGGTTTTCAAGACTATAATAACCCGCAGCGAAATAATGAATTCGATTTTCAAATATATCGAAGCCATCGCCGATAGTAACCGGCCTGTTCTGATAACAGGTGAGAGTGGAACGGGCAAAGAATTGGTTGCCGCGGTTATCCACGCAATAAGCAACAGCGAAGGTCAATTCGTTCCTGTTAATGTGGCGGGGCTGGATGATACTATTTTTTCGGATACTCTCTTCGGTCATAAAAGAGGTTCTTTTACCGGTGCAGAATCGGAAAGGCTGGGACTGATTGAACACGCTTCGGGCGGGACCCTCTTCCTGGATGAGATAGGGGAACTTGATATGTTTTCCCAGGTTAAACTGCTGCGCCTGCTTCAGGAGAAAACCTACTATCCGCTCGGATCTGATTTTCCGAAAATGTCCAAGGCCAGGATCCTCACCGCCACGAACGCCGATATAAAGCAAAAGGTAAAAGAAGGAAGTTTTCGTAAAGATCTGTATTACCGGCTTATTTCTCATAATATTCATCTGCCCCCTTTAAGAGAACGGCGGGAGGATATACCCCTGCTTTTCGATTTTTTTTTAGATGAGGCGGCAGCTTCTCTCAACAAAGCCAAACCAGAGGTATCCCGGGATATTATTACGCTGCTTACACCTTACCACTTTCCCGGCAATGTCAGAGAGCTGCAGACTATGGTTTTCGATGCCTTAAGCCGGCATGAATCGGGGATGCTTTCCATTGCCGTGTTTAAAGAATATCTTAAAGAACAGCGGGGGGAGTTATTACAAGAAATTGATGATAATGCCGGGACTTTTGTCGATCTTAACGGCGAATCTTTTCCATCTCTTAAACAGATCGAAGATCGATTATTTAGTGAGGCCTTGAAGCGCTCAAAAGGAAACCAGACAATAGCCGCGGAGTTGCTGGGAATATCTCAATCCACCTTAAGCCGCTGGCTGAAAAACAGAAGGCAGAATTGATGTGTGAACAAGAGCTTGAGTTAAATGTCAGGTGCTCCCGTCTTACTCTTACCCATCGTTATTGACAAAATTACATCCTGCTGGTTATAGTGAAAGACCGGTATGCAAAACGTAAGGAGAGGTGTCCGAGTGGTTGAAGGAGGCGGTCTTGAAAACCGTTGAGCCGCAAGGCTCCGTGGGTTCGAATCCCACCTTCTCCGGAAAAGCTGTTTAATTGCGTATTTATTCTACTGGTAAGCGAGGCTTGGTTGCAGTTAAAAGGGAAAGTCAGTTTTAAAAACTAAGATTTCTGAGTGGTATTGCAATATGGAGAGGTGCGAGAGTGGCCGAATCGGGCTCCCTGCTAAGGAGTTGTACCGGTGACGGTACCGAGGGTTCGAATCCCTCCCTCTCCGGAAATGATGTGCCCATAGCTCAGTTGGATAGAGCATTAGATTGCGGATCTAAAGGCCGGAGGTTCGAGTCCTCTTGGGCACGTTTAGTGTGTTGGAGAGATGCGAGAGTGGTTGAATCGGGCGGCCTCGAAAGTCGTTGAACTGTTTTACAGTTCCGAGGGTTCGAATCCCTCTCTCTCCGATGGATGAAAGCTGCTCTTTGGAGAGATGACCGAGAGGCCGAAGGTGTACGCTTGGAAAGCGTATGTACTCTTAATCAGGGTACCGAGGGTTCGAATCCCTCTCTCTCCGGTTTTCCCCTTTAGCATTTTCAAGCCGGGCTCCGCGCTATCAGTTATCGCCCAACCCCGTCAGGACCGGAAGGTAGCAGCGGTAAGCGACCAATTGATGAGCCGCGGCAAGCTTGGCTTGTTGCTAAAGGGGTTTTTATACAAAGTACATTTTATGGCATATGAAGTAACGGCTACAAAAAAAAGACCCCAGACTTTCGACGAGCTTGCGGGGCAGGAATTCGTTGTTACCACCTTAAAAAATTCTATAAAAACCGGCAGAATAGCCCATGCGTATCTTTTTTCAGGTCCCCGCGGCATCGGCAAAACCTCGGCCGCCCGGATATTGGCAAAAGCCCTTAACTGCGATAAAGGCCCTACGGATATACCTTGCGGAAAGTGCCCGAACTGCGAGGAAATTTCAAAGGGGAATTCTCTTGATGTAATCGAAATTGACGGTGCTTCAAATACTTCGGTCAACGATGTACGTGAAATTAAAGATGAAGTTTTATTTGCCCCTAATAGCTGCCGCTATAAAATTTATATAATTGATGAAGTGCACATGCTGTCTAATAGTGCGTTTAATGCTCTTCTTAAAACTATTGAAGAGCCTCCGCCGTATATAATCTTTATTTTTGCAACGACGGAAATTCACAAGGTACCTGCCACAATCCGGTCGCGCTGTCAGCAGTATAATTTCCGGCTTATATCGGTAGAAACAATTAAAAGTCTCCTTGCAAAGGTCAGCGCAGAGCTTGGAATTAAATCGGAGAAAGAGGCTCTTTTCTGGATTGCCAAGGAGGCGACTGGCTCTGTGAGGGATGCATATACACTCTTTGACCAGGTAGCTTCCTTCTGCGAAGGAGAGATAAGCCTGGAAAAGATCCAGGAGAAAATGGGGTTTGCGGGACTTGACCTGATAAACAATCTGGCGGAATGTATGGCTGAAGGCGATGCGAAAAAGGTACTTGAACTGGCAGATACGGTGTTAAGCCGGGGTATCTCCGTTGAGCAGCTTATTATTGATTTGACCGAGTATTTCCGGAATGTCCTTTTTATTAAGCATGGCATTCACAACGAATCCCTTTTTGGATCTACCCTCGACCGGTTTTCAAAGAATGTAGTTGGGCAGTTTTCCGTTTTACAGATCGAACAGGCGATAGAACTGCTCCTTCGTATTTATAGAAATATTCGTTTTTCTCTCAATCAGCGTTTCGAACTGGAACTCCTTTTAAGCCGATTGGCGAATCTGAAAGTGTATATTGATTCCCGCGAAATACTGGAAAAGATAATGTCTCTTCGGGCTGAAATTTCCGGGGAAAAAAGCTGCCAGGACGGCGTCGGAGTTGAGGAAGAACAAACGGGCGAATCTACACCAAAGGACTTAGTTAACGTGCAGAATGAAATTATCGCGGCCGTCAAGAAAAAAAAGCTGGCCGTATCATCCGCTCTTGAGAAGGCGATTAACTGGGATTTTCAACCGAAGGATGTGTATCTTACCTTTGATAACACCTATTCCGCCAACTGTGTCCGGCAGGATCTTCAGTTTGTCATTCAAAAGGTAGAGGAAATTACGGGAAAGAAGTTCAACATTCACATCAAAATCGACAATCAAAGCGTACAGGATGAGAAGGATTCGGAGGATGCTCAGGTGGAGATGGTAAAAAGGGTTTTTAAGGGCCAGGTGGTAAAAGGAGAATAGATGTGATGAATCCTATGGATATTTTGAAAAATTTTCAAAATATACAGTCACGGGTAAATGAAATGCAGGAGCGGATGAGAAGCGTAACTATAAAAGGCTCTGCCGGGGGGGACATGGTTATTATAGAAATGAACGGGCAGATGAGTGTCACCGATGTCCATATATCCCCGGAAATCGTTGATCCGAAAGATATTGACATGCTGGAAGACTTAATCCGGGCGGCTTTTACCGACGCATTCAACAAAGTCAAGGACAAGTTGCGGGAAGAGATGTCTTCCATTACCGGCGGGCTGGACCTGCCGCCGGGATTTCTTGGAATGTAAATTGACGACATTGGATTTGTTGATTAAAAACCTGTCTATGCTGCCCGGTATCGGGAAAAAAAGCGCCGCACGGATTGCATATTTCCTTTTGAAAAAGGACCACGCTTTTCTCGAAGGGCTGTCGCAGCAAATTCTCCATCTGAAAGAGAAAATACGGCCGTGTATAATATGCGGCAATTATACCGAAATGGAGACCTGTGAAATTTGCTCTGACGGCAGAAGAGACAAAAGTATTATCTGTGTTGTTGAGCACCCGCAGGATGTTCACACGCTTGAATCGACAAGGGAATTTGAGGGCTTGTTTCATGTTCTGGGGGGTGTTCTTTCACCTATCGATGGGATTGGACCGGAAGAACTTAATATAAAAAAATTGATTGACCGAGTTAGAAATGAAAATATTAAAGAATTGATTATCGCCACTAATCCGACTGTAGAAGGGGATACAACTGCACTATACCTTGTTAAGGTATTGAAGGACCCTAAAGTAAAGATAACAAGGCTTGCATCGGGACTGCCTGTGGGCGGCGATCTGGAATATGCCGATAGGCTGACGCTGGCACGTTCGCTTAAAGGACGGATGCCCTTTAGGCTTTG
>JBFMGN010000130.1:0-7564 GCA_040752435.1 Spirochaetota bacterium | reverse complement strand
CATCAAGAATATCGCGCTTGGAAACCAGGCGGCGGCGGAGACGGCGAAATCCCTTGAAGAAATAGTATCCGGCGCGGGTAAGGCAGCCGATTTCCTGGGAGAGATAGCCCTGGCGAGCAAGGAGCAGGCCCAGGCGATAGACCAGATAACGGCCGGTCTTGACCAGATAGATCAGGTAACCCAGGCAAACACGGCCAGCGCAGAGGAAAGCGCATCCTCAGCGGAAGAGCTTTCCGGACAGGGACAGCAACTAAAGGCCATGCTGGCGCGGTTTAAGCTTGAAAAGAGGGCAGCCGGGTTTGAACGTGAAAGAGATGAACTGGAAGAATCCCGGCACAGGCTTCTTGAACACCCGGAAGCGAGGAAAAGGATGATGCCGGCGGAAAAACCCCAGAAACCACCGGTAAGAACGGTCCAGGATACGGCCAAAAAGATAGTAACTCCTGCAAGAAAGGAAGAGACCGGCATTAAGCCGGTTAATCCGGCCGAGGTGATAAAACTGGATGATGATGATTTCGACCGGTTTTAAATCCAGAATCGGCCGGGGTAAACACGGCCTTACACCGCTGGTTTTCTTATCCTGGATAGAGTATCAGTTTACTCCCGTTCGCCGAGCAGGGTTTTTAATTGCCTGATATCGGATATGAGTTTGGTCCTCTCCAGGTTCTGAAATTTTTTCGGAACCATCTCCCTGCTTGTGCATTCAAGGACTGCAACGAGATTCTGCAGTTCTATTTCGTGGGGATAGGCGGGGGGAACGAAATCTTGAATAGTGCTGTCCAGATCATCTTTCGTAATAATGATGTGATTCTCCATGGCCGCGTTGAACTTCGCCCTGATAAGAATTGATTCGATATCGGCCCCCGAAAAATCATTTTTGTACTTTTTGAATATTTCGGAAGCTGAAACATTTTGAATTTTTATTTTCAGTTTTCGTACCAGGGTCTGAAACAGGTCTTCCTTTTCTTCAGCGGTTTCAGGATAGAACAGGGCCAGATGCTCCTCCGCCCGTCCCTGGCGTTTCAGGTCAATGGGAAGAAGGTCTGGACGGCAGGTGATAAGAAACCATATGATTTTTCCGCGGTATTCGGTATTACCCATAAATGAGGCAATCTGGGCAAAGATTCTGTTGCTTGTTCCGGAATCTCCCTCCTGGTTTCTATCACCGAGGAAGGCGTCGGCTTCGTCGATCATGACTCCTACCGGCGCCATGGCTTTCAGTATATTAAGAACTTTTTCCAGATTGGATTCGGTTACCCCCTGCCACTTGGATCTGAAGTTTCTGAATTTTACAATGGGGATACCGATTTCCCCGGCAAACGCGGTAACCATAAAGGATTTGCCGGTACCTACCGCGCCTGCAATAAGGTACCCCATGGGCAGGACATCGAGCCTGCCCTGCTTGATAGCCCTGGCAGCGCTTTTAAACCTCGTTTTTACAAAATCGTGACCGGAAATCAGTGAAAGATCGTGTTCGGATTCTATAAACTCAAGCAGGCCTCCGGCTTCATTCTCGATTATCTCCTTTTTCCTCAGTCTGAGATACTCAAGGGATATAGGCCTATCCTCCTGAAAAGACTCTGCTGCCAGTTGATTCAGGTTTAAAAGGTTTAACCCGCTGGTTATTTTTGCAACCCGCTCGGTATTAAGGCGGGCGTCCAGCAGTAAGGCGCCCTGACGCTTAAGGAACTGCAAAAAGCTATCCCGGACTGTTTCGTCGGGGATGGGGATATTCACCTTTACCGTGCTTGGAGAACGTACCAGCCTCTGGCTTATATCGGCCAGGTTCTCTGTTAAGAGAATGATGGAAACATCCCCCTGGGTGAAAATCGGGTCGTGAGACCACCGGTTCAAGGTTACAAGACAGTACCTGTCTTCCTCCCCCAGCCGGCTCAAATCAGAATTGGGAATAATAGTTTCGGCGTAATCGATTATAAGGACGATTCTCAATTTTTTGGGCAGGTTCATAAGAAAGTACTTCTCAAGGTAGTAGAAAGCCTTCAGAGGGTCGGCGGATATAAAATCCGCCAGGGCAGCCTCCTCAAAAGTGTTTGACATGACTTGAAGGTAAGTCTTCTGCATCTCCGGAGTGCAAAAATTAACCCCGGAAGACCGGTCGTAAAATGCAATAATATCCCTGTTTCCGAAAAGAACCTCCGATACATATTCCTGTATTCTGACAAAGATGAACTCTCCCTCGTACATTTTATGGGGGAGAAAATCCCGTATGTTGCCGTGGAGAATATACAGGTTGGAAGTCTTTGAACAATACTTATACGATAGTTCCTGAGCCCAGGCGGGTAAGATTTTTATAAAATCTAAATTTTTTACAATGAGCTGTTCAGCCATTCTCTATTGAATTATATGGGTAAATAATTAATACGTCAACGGTATGTTTGAAATGAAACAATGAGCCTCTGCCTTCCCGGAGACATAGTGGCTTTGCTGATACGAAAATGGTTATTATTGTTAAACGTAAATCCAATTTCCCCTTACCAGTTTTTATGCTATAATATTCAGTATGGATGCAATAATTGTGTATACCGACGGCGGCTGTTCGGGGAATCCGGGGCCGGGTGGCTGGGCATATATTATCCAGCGGGAAAAAGAAAAGCTGATTGACTCCGGGGCTGAAACACATACAACCAATAATCGTATGGAACTAACCGCTGTAATTAAAGCTCTGGAAAGGATACTTGAAAGTGATGAAAGGGGGAAAAGCCGTATCCTGATCAAGACTGATTCCCAGTACGTTCAGAAAGGAGTAGGGGAATGGCTTGCCAGGTGGCAAAAAAACGGCTGGAAAACCAGCGATAAAAAAGAGGTGAAAAACCAGGATTTATGGAAAAAACTGGTAAGTTTAAGTGCAGGTCTTAAAATCGACTGGCACTGGGTAAAAGGGCATAACGGGGAATCTCTTAATGAAGAATGCGATGCCCTGGTAGGTAAGGCCATTGCACGGTAAATCTGCGTCATCAGAAGGTACGCTGGACCGCAGGGCGAGAAGCCTTTCTATTCCGGCAGGCTCAGCCGCTCTGGAAATGGTAGTAAAACGTTCCCGTTTTATCGGCTATGCCCGGCGTATAAACAGTCCGGAAGAAGTTAAAGAGATAATTCAGGAGTTAAGGAGTGTGCATAAAGGCTTAAGTCACATTGGGTACGCTTTTATTATCGGTGGGGAGAACTCCCAGACATTCGGTTTTAGTGATGACGGAGAACCTAAGGGAACGGCCGGGCGTCCGGTACTGGAGATTCTTAAAGGCAGCGGAATTACCAACGCCCTTATCGCAGTGGTGCGGTATTTCGGGGGTATAAAACTCGGTACCGGCGGTCTTGTACGTGCTTATTCAGATACGGCCAAAAAGGTTTTGTTAAAACTGCCGGTAAAAGAGATGATGGCAGAGGCAAAGTTTTCCGTAACTGTCCCCTACGCTCTTTTTGAAACGGTTAAAGCTCTCATTGAATCGGCAGGGGGTATAATAGGAAAAGATGCTTTTGAGGCAGATGTAACCCTTGCGGGGTTGATTCCCGAATCTGCCCTTGAGCGCTTAAAACAGCAGGTTCTGAATATATCCCACGGAAAAGTAATTATAAAAGCGTTTTAAAAAATGAACGGAATCAAGAATTATCAGTTGGATGTCGAGAGTAAACCGAATAGAAGGATGATTTTTTTAAAGGATTAGAAACAGCTTCATTGTTGGGTTATGACAACTCGTATGGCCTGGCATACAGATTTATTTTGACGCGGCTTTTTCCGGCCCTGCTTTTCCATCCCAGGTTGCCCATAAAAACATAGAGCCAGCGGGGGATGAGCTGTTTGCCCATCAGCCGGAAGGCTTCCTCCGGTGGCTGCTGGCCGGCACATAAAGCCTCTGCGGCCAGATCCAGCGCTTTTACTACATTCCGCACCAGACCACCGGCCTGCATCAGGGGTCGACCGGCGACCGCTTCGCCCATACCCATGACCAGAGATCCGGCCCAGGTGAAGCCGGTTTTCCCGGCAAAATGCCGCATAATCTCTCCGGCCGGCCTGTTTTGATGGGACTCCGGAAATCCGCAGTTGACAATGGAGGCAATTGTCTGAGGATGACGGGCCGGCTTTATCCGACGATTACCGGCGATCAGTTCAAGGGTTTTGATGACCGGTGCGGGCAAGTGGTCCACGTAGAGGGGGAATGCAAAGATGACCAGGTCCGCGGCCTCTACCGCTGCCAGCATTCTTTCAATAGCTTCGCCCGATTGCAGGGTCTGTAAAATAAATATTTTTTCTGTTTCCATTCCACCGCTTAAAAGCCGGTCAAGAAGATAACTGCCTAAAGCATTGGAAGTACTTTTTGCGCCGCGGGGACTGCCCACCAGGAGCAATGCTTTCCGTTTGTCCATCATGCTGCCTCCCCCGTTGCCAGCAGCTCCTGCAAATTCCGTTTCACTTCAACAGCATCCATTTTTTCATAGAGAATCAAGCTGGCAATATTGGTGGCATCCATATTCACTCCGTTTCGCTTAAGCAGATAGCGGAAAATGCCCTCAGCTTCCTCATCCGCTTCCGGCAGCGTGCCTACGGCAACAAGCCGACGTCTCTGCTTGTACCTCTGAAAGTGATGTATTTCATTATTCACGGTTTTAAAGAACGGAAGAAGAATAGGTATGAATCGGTCGAGCACTTTTTTTAAGTTCGAAGAATAACCGCCGAAGGTAATCGGGGTAAGCAGCACTATAAGGTCGCTTTTTACCATGGATTTGAGGATTTCCGCCTGAGCGTCATGGATGATGCAGAGTCCGGGGGTTTTCACCCAGCAGTGAAAACAGCCGTTGCACGGTTTGATTTCCATCGAAGCCAGGTCGTAGGCTGTAACCTGCCTGCCTCTGGTTTTACACTCATCGATAAGCGTCTCTTTAACCCGGTATAAGATCGTCTCTGAGCTGTCGGACGTTTCCCCGTTAAGAATCAATGTGTTCATTGGGCCTCCTTAAGAGCCGAGATAATCGGTGGAAGGGAAGGAAATATTCTTTTGTTTAAAGAGTCTGTCCCATTCCTTCTGATTTTCTAGACTTTCGCAATCCGCAATTCCGGAAATCTCGGAAAAAATCAATACATTACCTATGTTTTTGAGCAAGCTGGAAATATTCTCAGTGCTCGAATCGGAGATTTGCCTGTTTATAATCGCCGTGGCCAGCCCCAGGGTGAAAAGCCAGAGCGTGGAGAGCAGCCTGCGCAGCGAGCCATCCGAAAGCCGGTGTAAACCGGGATCCTGCTTCATCCGGTGCAGGATAGAATCGTGAAAATTTATCAGGATAGCGTTGAAGTTATGCCGGTAATGAAAAAGGGCACGAAACAGGTTGGGTTCGTCCCGGGCAAAAACTGCGATACCGACGCCGATATTTAGAAAAGGAAGGTCGGTATATGACCGCCGGGTGTTGTCCTCTATCATTTTCGCGACCTTTTGCAGCACCTCGCTGGACAACTCTTCCATAGACCCAAAAACACTGTACACCGGGGCCACCGACGAGTGCAGCCGTTCGGCGAGTTTACGGGTGGAAAGATTCTCCCAACCCTCCTGGCGCAGCAACTCCACGGCGGCTTTCAATACTGTCTCGCGGGTAAATGTAATTTCTCTCGGAACCACGCTTAAACCTTTATTAAAATATTACAAGTGTAATATAACATGTGTAATATTATTTGTCAAGAAAAAATGAGCGACTGGGCTGATTAATTTTAAAAGAACTTATGCTTGTAGCTAACTAGAATGAGCGATATACTATCTGGACTTGTTCCCAATTTATCTTTAAGAGAAATGAAGGTCATATAAGGAATACGATATGAAGCAACAAAACTTTGAGCTGAAAAATGAAAAGATCCGCCGTGACTTTGAGGAACTGAAGCGGAAAAACCGGGATAAATTGAGAAACCGTCTCAATTTATCCTGGAGTAACTGGGGTTTCGGGCTGGAATCACTGGCCGATTCCGCTGCCCGGCTTGCGAACGCGGGGATCCGCTTCATTGAGCTGCACGGTAATCATTACGGGCCGGACCTGGGTTACAAACCGAAAGAAACCCGCCAGCTCTTAAGCGATTACGGAATCAGAACAGCCGGGATCTGCGGGATGTTCTCCCGTGATAACGATCTGTCATCCAACCGGGCTGTCCAGCGCCAGGCTGCGGTTGATTACCTGAAACGGGAGCTCGAATTCGCGGCAGAGGTGGAAGGCACGTACCTGCTGGTGGTTCCCGGTGCGGTAGGCCGGCCTGCGCCCTACGATGACTCGGAGTTCGATCGCAGTGTTGAAACCCTGCGCCTGGTGGCAGAGCTCTTCGTCACCTGTAACGTGAAGGCCGCCTTAGAACCGATCAGGGCGGCGGAGGTAAGCTTCATCCACACCATCGCGGAAGCCAAGAGTTATATACAGGCGGTGAACCACCCCGGAGTGAGACATATCAACGGGGATGTGTATCATATGCAGGCAGGGGAGCCTCATATCGGGGAGGCGATCCTGGAGGCCGGAGAGATGCTTACTAACCTTCACATGGCGGACTCGAATCGTGGTGCACTGGGGGAGGGCTCCCTGGATCTGGATACGATTATCATGGCTCTCTATTTGATCGGCTATAACCGGGAGGGATGCTTCGTAACACCGGAACCTCTGGGACCGGGCGGGGATCCCTATCCGGCGATGTACGGCCGACCGGATCAGAAACTCCTCGACCGGCTGGTGCTGCAAACGGCCGCATACTTCCGGAAGCGGGAGGAAGAATTATTAGTTTGACATGGTATATTTTTAAATATAAATGGAGAAAGGGGAATCTGCGATGGGGATGTCTGTTCTGAATAAAATAGCTTACTTCCAGAATCGGCGGGATGAAGTCCCCAATCAGGTACTCGCCCGGGAGCTGGCGCAGACAAAGGATAGGAAAGGAGTCCGGGAAATCGCCGAAAACCTTTGGAACGATAATCGTAATATTCAAGAAGGATGAGTACGGAAAGAAGCTATTTCCCTATCTGCTGAAACACCTGGAAGCATGCCGCCCGAAAGATGTTCCGCAGCACGCGGAAAAAGCTGCGGCAGCGGTGACCCCTGGAAACAAAAACGAGTTCATCAGCGTCTTGGAGAGGAGACTGGTCAATCTGACAGGTTCCCAGGCGGCGCGGGTGAAGAAAGTGATAAAACAGGCGGAACAATTTTAAGTTGTACTCCCAGCACCGGACGGGGCTTACATATTTGATTGTCGATTTCACCAATTTTAGAAGACTGGGCGAAAATAGATTATAAAAAAGTGAGAAAAAAGATTTATTCCGTCATTTCAAGTTTCGAAAAAGCAAATTAATGTTGCTGCAAACCTTGAAAAGGGTGAGTTCTGGAGGGAAAGGTTTAATAAGTATGGTTTTCCCCCGAACCAATCTGCAGACTGGGCGTGGATTGAGCACATGCTGGCAGCATCGAATAATAAAAAAGGAAGGGTTGGAGTTATAATCGACAAGGAATATGAACAGCATCCTGAGGTAAGAAAACTAAACCGCCTTGGCAATGAGCATATCAAGAAAATAGTAGGGGCGTATCGCGATAC
>JBFMGN010000013.1:0-15618 GCA_040752435.1 Spirochaetota bacterium | reverse complement strand
AAAAAGAAATCGATAAAATCGATAACTTCAAAGGGCCGTAAAAGAAGGGTCAGAATAAAGACCAGGAGCGTGGGCAGAAAACCCAGGATCAGTAATAGCCATTCTCTTTTAAGGATTTTAACGGTCAGAGTTGCATAGTGCCACACAAGAAAGAATAGCGACCATACACAGAACAAGATATAGATTATTCGATTCACATTTACAAAGAGAGACATCGCTTTGCGAAAACCCGTATAACCGGAGGTTACGGAGATAATCCAGGGTTTCAAAACATTCACAACGAAAGAGGGATCTTTGGCCGCCATTTGCAAGGCCAGGATCAAGGCGCTGAATGTCAGGAGGGCGATGTATTTTTTTACCTTAAGGCTTCTTAAGCCCACCGCGCAGCCGACAAAACAGGAACCTATAAAAATTGTTTGGACCATTGACAGCACACGGTAGAGCGTTACGGTCTGGGCGTAGGATAGTTCGAAAACCGATCTGATTTTACGGTCAATAAAAAACAGTTTTATAAGGTCCGGGAAAGGCACAAGATAGGCGCTTATCAATGAAAGGACAAGGAGGACATAAATGCTCCAGAAACTATACATTATAAACAACGAGATGTTGAATACGCCGGGCTTCTGGCTGAGCAGTATGAAAAATGCGAGTGTTATATACGGGATTGCAATGAGAAACAACCGTTACAAACCTCTTTCGACATGAAAATTGGAGCACAGTATATCAAATGTGCCGGTTTTTTTCAGATATTCTATCACCTCCGAGGTTTTTTTCATGCTGAATTTTTTCAGGATATTGTTGATGTGGGTCTTGACCGTTGACAGTTCGATAAACTTTCGTTCGGCAATTTGCCGCCTGGAATATCCCTGGCCGATCATAACGAGGATCGAAGATTCCGTCTGGGATAAAAGACGAATAAGATTATATATTTTTTCCGCCTCTTTTTCCTTGGCCATAAGCTGACAGAACTCGCTTCTTATCTTGGCAGCAATCACCGGCCGTATCGGCGATTCGCCGCGGATTGCAGCGAAAATGGCGGACAGGATTTCATCCTTCGAGGCGTCTTTGAGAATATAGTCGACAATGCCGGCGTAGTAGGCTTCGAAAATTATATGGTCTTCCGAGTGGACGGTAATTACGATGATCTTTGCCTCCGGGTAAGAATTATGAATAACCCGGCAGGCGGTAAGGCCATCCTGCTGGGAAGCCATTTCGATATCCATGAGGATTATATCAGGTTTTTTTTCCAGGCCGATTCTGATTGCAGCCTGTCCAGTCGAGACCCCACCGACAAGTTCAAGCGCGGGTTCTTCCCTAAGAAACTGGCAGAATTTTTCCCGTAACGGTTTATAATCTTCGCAGACCAGTACGGTGTACCGTTTTCCATCAAAAGAGGCGGTCATCCTTTTATTCCCGATAATGCAAAACCTTTTATCATATATTTCTGAGTAAAGGCGTATAGGATAATCATCGGTACGGCGGAGATTACGGTGGCAGCCATCAAAGGACCGTAGGCGATATTGCCGTATGGGTCCTTATACAGCGAAAGACCGATGGGAATTGTCCTAAGCCAGGCGGAGTTTATGACGATTATAGGCCATAGAAAATCGTTCCAACTGTTTATGAAGAGTATCAGGGCGACGGTGACAGCGGTCGTTTTAACAACTGGAGCAATAATCTGGATTATGATTCGCAGCTCGCCGGCCCCGTCCATTCGGGCGGATTCCACCAGGCTTAAAGGCACGGCCTTGATACCCTGGGTCATCAGAAACACACCCAGGGCGCTGGCAAGATTCGGTGCGAGGACCCCCCAATAGGTATCTATAAACTTGAATTTCGACAGGAGTATATAGAGTGATACGCTTGTTACCTGGAATGGCACCATTATCGTACTTAATATCAGTATAAAGAAAAAGTTCTTTAATGGAAATTGATAAAAGGCAAAACTATAACCTGCGACCAGACCGAATAGGGTGGACAACCCCACGGAAATCAGGGCGATAACCAAACTATTCTTGTAGTAAAGACCGAAGGGAACCGTAGCCAGTACTTCTCGAAAGTGATCCAGGGTGGCCGGTGCAGGAATTATCCTGGGAGGGTATGCCATTATCTGCCGGGTTGTCATAATCGAGGTCGCGATCATCCAGTAAAACGGGAGAATCATAATAAAGCACCCTAACAGGATAAAGAAAAATGCTGGCCACATGCCGAAATTCCTTTTCATCCCTGTCTCACTCCCAATCCTCTTAATAGGTCACTTCGGATTTTCTTGTTACGAGGAACTGAATAATAGTAATGAGAAGGATCAGCAGGAAAAGGATCAGAGCCATGGAAGCGGCATAGCCGAATTTATAATTCATGAAGGCCTGTTTATACAGTTCGAGAACGATAACGGTGGAAGAATGAGCCGGGCCGCCGCCTGTCAGGATGAAAACCTGGTCGAAGATCTGCAGTGAAAGAATGGTATTATAGATAAAAATAAAGATTGTCGTCGGAGCGAGGAGGGGGATAGTTATGCTTATAAACTGCCGGAGTTTACCCGCCCCGTCGATTATAGCCGCCTGGTAAAACGTGGCCGGTATGGACTGAAGTCCTGAAATAAAGATAACCATATTAAAACCGATACCCTTCCAAATACTGAATATAACCACAGACAAAAGCGACTGTTTGGGAGAGTTAAGCCACAATTGGGGCGGCAGGCTTAGGAGTTTCAGGATACTATTGAACAGCCCGAACCTGGGATCGTATAGCCAGGACCATACCATTGCCGCCGCTACCATGCTGGTTACCACGGGTGTGAAATAAACCGCCTTGAAAAATTCTTTAAACTTTTTCAGGTTATCGAACAGGGAAGCGAGAACAACCCCTACCGCGGCCGACACTGGAACAAGCACAACTACGTATAGAAGACCGTTGACAAAAGCCTTGTGAAAAACTGAATCGCTTATAAGCCGGGTGAAGTTAGCCAGCCCAATAAATGTTCTGCTTTTTTTTAACAGCTCAACTTTAAAAAAAGCGAGAAGCAGGGTTTCCACCGCCGGATAAATCCGGAAAATCGAAAAGATAATAACCACTGGGGCAATGAATAAATAGGCCTGAAAATATTTCTTCCTATTGGCTTTCAGATATAACTGGCTTAATGTCATCCCTTTGTAATCCTTATATGGGCCGTGCCCGGATGTTAATAAGAAAGGCTGCCTTTTGATACGCAGCCTTTCTGCACGTGTTTATACTGACCGGATCGCAGTTTAAGCCTGACTATTTCGCCGCCTCTTCTATCGCCGCGTCGGCTATCTTTTGCGCTTCAGAAAGAGCTTTTTCCACATCAGCCTCCTTAAGCCATGTTTTCTGCATGGCAGTCCCCAAAGCTTCCATTATTGAGTTCAGGGCTAAATTGTTGGGGTACGCTCTTCCGTACGGAAGCATAGCCTTAAGGGATTTAGCATACTCGTCCGTGGAAAATGGTCCTTTCATCCAGTTTACCGTATATCGCGGCGTCATGCCGAATTTGACACAGAGGTCGTAGTCTTTCTCGGGACTGTTGACCCACTTAATGGCCTTCCAGGCCAGGTCTTTATTGGGACTGGCAGCCGGGACGCTGTAAAACCAGGAGTTAAGATTCGTCGCCGGTTTAATTCCCCCTTTCCACACCGGTGGAAGGGCGACGCCCCATTTAAGAGCAGGGGCCTCTTGCGGCTGCCGGGACACAATGGAAATGGTTTCGCTTATTTGCATTGAAGCCAAACCCTGGAGGAAGGCAGTCCTCGGATCGGGAAACTCAAGGGAGGTGGACTTATCAACATACAGCATGTCGTATACCAGCATAAGGGCCGCCCGCCCGCCTTCATTGTTAAACACTGTTTTCCCCCCTTTAAGGGCGAGGGAATCGGAAATAAGATCAGCCCCGGCCCCCCAAATTGCCCAGAGATGCTTGTGTACCACACCGTGGGGCTGGCCTTTGTAACGGATTGCATACCCGACACGGGTAATGTTGCCCTTGTCGTCGTATTTGGTGAGTTTTTTAGCATAATCACGCAATTCGTTCCAGGTTGTGGGCGGCTTTTCCGGGTCCAGTCCGGCTTCTTTAAAATGATCCTTGTTCCAGGTCAAGCCGTAAATGTCAATTCCATACTGAGGATACCCGTACATTTTCCCATTACCATAGTCGGAAAGCGCTTTGATTTCCGGCGAAACCGCTTTAAGCCAGTCCGTTGCATCCTTTTCGGGAACAGGCGCAAGGGCATCTTCTTTAAGAAACCCCGGCGCCCATGACCTGTCGATATAGATAATATCAGGCCCCGCATTGGCGGCCAGGGCTGCAAACAACTTCTGCTGCATATTGTCATAATCAGTCGCGGCTAAATTGATGACACAGTTATTATCAGCTTCAAAGCCGGCGAACAGGCCGGGAACATCCGAAAAAAGCTGCGACGTTACGGTTATTGTTCCCGCCGGATACCAGAGGGTCAGGGTTTTTACCGGTTCTTTTTCTTCTGCCTGCCCGGTTGACCACCCGGATTGGATAAAAAGCAGAAGAATAAGAAGAGCACAAGACACTTTTAAAAACTTTTTCATAATTCCTCCTTACGTGTTTTTATAGTATAATTTTCCACCTGTTTTTTTAATTTTAAAAGGTGGAAATTTATTCCACCCAGGAGTTTTCCAGTGATATTTGAGGCTCTTTAAAAAAATAATAAGCCCCCTTCGAGGGCGAGAAGCTAGGGCAAGCATATGGGGCAGCCACGGAAGCACACGGAAGGCTGCAACCATTAATCATTTTTCCGTGTTTTTCCACGTAATTCCGGGTGTTTCCGTGGCTAATTTCCCCTGCTTTTTGAAATTGGCTCGTTTTTTAAAGTTTTGCAAAAGAAAATTGATTTTTTTTTGAGTTGTGTATATTCTTGTCAACATATTTTAAAAGGAGGCTTGCCCGATGAAGAATACTATTGATAAGTTCATTGAATTAAAAAAGGTTGGGATCGTCGGTGTTTCCCGGGATTCACAGAAATGGGGGAATATGCTGTTCCGTACTTTAAAGAAGCGCGATTACACGGTTTATCCTGTAAATCCCAATACGGAAGAGATTATGGGTGCGAAGTGTTACCCCTCGGTGAAGCTGTTGCCGGCCGAAGTGGAAAATATCATTATCACAGTTCCATCGAATATAACGGAGCAGGTGGTAACAGAAATTCCCGGTACACATATAAAACGCGTATGGATGCATAGAGGCGGCGGGCAGGGCTCGCAGTCTGAAAAGGCCATTGAATACTGCCGGAACAACGGAGTCGAGGTGGTCTATGACCTGTGCCCGTTGATGTTTATTCCCCCGGCCGGAATACACAAGCTTCATTTTCTCTTTAAAAAATTGTTCGGGAAGCTTCCACAGGAATTTTACACCTGATCTAAAAATATCTGCATATTTATACTCTTTTTTTGTATATTTTCTTGATTTTCAGCTTGCAGAGAATTGAAAATTCCTATAGTTTCTGATAGGTTGCCACTGGAATCGGTCCAAGGTTCGGCCGTCGCAGCGAGGCCGGGCAGAGAAAACGCATTAATCCAAATCTCCCAAGGAGCACTTTATGTTAGAGTTAAAGAAGGGTATTGATATTCTCTCCGATATCGGTGGTGTAAAAACAATCGCGTCCGCTGGGGCAGTTTTTGAAAAAAACCTCGATAAAGAAAATCTAAAGAAACTCAACCGGATAAAAAACGGTGAAGCCTTGCTCAAAATCGCCAATACGATCGCATTGTGCCGGCCGGCTGATGTTTTTATTATAAGTGATTCGGCGGCAGATATTGACAGATGCAGGGAATTGAGCCTTAAAAACGGCGAGGAATCGCCCCTGGCCCTGAAGGGTCACACCATCCACTTCGATTTACCTGAAGACCAGGGCAGGATGGTTAACCAGACATTCTACATTGCCAACGAAGACGAGGATGTAAGCGTGCTTGCGAAGAAATTGGTACGCCAGGAGGCCCATGAGTATATAAAGACCCATATGTCAGGCATCATGCAGGGGATGACGATGTTGGTCGGGTTCTACAACCGCGGTCCTGTCGGAGCACAGGCTGCAATCCCGGCCTTCGAAATATCCAGCTCAGCCTATGTACTCCATAGTGCCAATCTACTCTATCCTAATGTGTATTCGGAATTTGACCGCGAAGTTGCAAGAGCCGGGGTGTTTTTCACCAATCTCCACAGCCAGGGGACCAACCGGTCTGAGGATGTTCCGAAAGCCCGTATTTTCATGGATCGAAGCTGGCTGACAACGTACAGCTTATTCTGTACTTACGCGGGTAATACCCTCATGATGAAGAAAGGCAATCACCGTTTTGCCGTAGACCTGGCTACCTATTACCGCAGGGAAAAAGAGCTGTCGGAGCATATGTTTATAACCGGTTTTACAGGCACCGGAGGAAGGAAGACCTTTTTCGCAGGCGCCGCACCCAGCGGGTGCGGGAAAACGACCACCGCCATGGTGGGTACGGATTTCATCGGTGACGACCTTGCTCAACTCTGGATCGCTTCTGACGGAACGCTCCGCGCCATCAACCCTGAAATCGGAATATTCGGTATCGTAGAAGATGTCAACTGGGAAGGGGATCCCCTGCTAATGAAGTGCCTAAGGGAAGAAAGAACGGAAGTTATCTGGTCCAATGTACTGATTGATGAGAATAAGGTACCCCACTGGACGGGAAACGGAGAAGCACCACCGAAAAAGGGAATCAATTTTCAGGGTGAGTGGTGGGAAGGTAAAAGTGATGAAAACGGCAAGCCGGTGCCGATATCAAATCCTAACGCGCGGTGTACCCTTGCTAATAGTTCAATTGAAAACTATAACAAAGAAATGGGAACCGACCCGGCGGGTGTTCCCATAAAAGTAATCACCTACAGCGGCCGTGACAGCGACACGATGCCTCCCGTGTGGGTAGCCAAAAATCCCGACCAGGGAGTCGCAATCGGAGCTTCTATAGTTTCGGCTGCGACTGCAACGGAAGTCGGTGCCACGGGGATTAACCGGCAGCCGTGGGCCAATGCCCCTTTCATTCCCGGCCCCTTGGGGGACTATATGGAGGCGCAGTTCAAGTTTTTTAATTCCAATAAATTTTCAAAGGCTGGAAAGCCGATTATGGCGGGGCTGAATTACTTCCTTACCCACGGTGCACGGGGCGGGGAGGGTAAGAAGTTGTTAGGCGAGAAACGGGATGTCAAGGTCTGGCTGAGCTGGTTAGAATGCAGGGCGCATAACGAAGTTGACGCTATCGAAACCCCGATAGGATATATCCCGAAGTATGAAGATCTTAAAGCACTTTTCAAAAGATTGATTAATAAAGAATACCCGAAAGAACTGTATAACAAGCAGTTTTCTTTCTATGTTGATAACATTATGGCGCGGATTGATCTTCAGAAAGACGCCTACAGCAAGGAAAAAAATCTGCCCTCCAGAATCTTTGAGGTCTATGACGAGGAGCGAAAAGGTCTTATGGAGCTAAAGGAAAAATACGGTTCTATTGTGAAACCGGAGCAATTAATAGAAGCCGCCGGAAAAGGCTAAACCGTCAACCGCACCACATGTTATCCGTCGACCTGCCGTGCGGTCACCAGCAGTCCATGCAGACGCCGACAGACTTCGGTGAGCGCCTGATCGTCGCCGACATTGCCCGGAAAGATCACCACCGGCAGGTCCGGATAACGCGCGTGATTGGGCGGGCAGCGCACGACCGACACCCCGGGCAAGATCTGGCCGAGCAGCCGCGCCGCGGGCAGCGCGAGACCATCGCTCAGCACGTCGTTCGAGGTGATGCCGCCCTTACTCATCAAAAATCCGATGGTGCGTGGTAGACCGCGCACCACGTCCATGAGAAAGGCTGATACCTGTTCGCCAAAGGCAAGGCGCGTTGTCTGATCGTCGAATTGCCGCTCACTGCGACTGGTGAACACGACCAGCGTCCGGCCGGCATGGTGCGCGGCCTCCGCCTGCGCCAGCGCCTGGGCGAGCAGCGCGTCATGATCGTGCGGCAAACGATTGACGTCAACCTCGATCGGCTGCACGCCCGGTTGTTTCAGCAGCTCATGCAACTGGCGAGTGCTCTTTGGCACGTGCGACCCAACCACCACCGCACCCGGACGTGAGCCGCGCACATAGCGGGCCATGTCCTCTGGTTTCACCGGCTGCGGCGGCAGGTGTGCGAGCGAGGTCAGCAGGCTCGCGGCACTGCGGAACAGAAAGCGCTTGTCCGCGGCCGCAGCGCGGCGCACATCGTCGGCGAATCGGTCAAGATCGGACTGGCGCTCGGCATCGACGACGACACACAGGTTGTGACGCAGCGTCAATAGCCGGTCGAACACGCCGCGGCGCACCTCGGCCAGCGTGAAGCGCACGACCTCTCCGGCGCGGATGCGGCCCTTCGTCTTTTCCTCGACATACTTGGGCAGGTAACTGTGGCGATAACCGAACACTGAATCGCGCCCGAACTCGGTCTCGTGCACCGGGATCTCGCGTCCTTCGGCACGCAAATAATGAATCGAGTCGCGCGTTACGCGTCCGCCTTCGAAAAAGGCTGGCACCAGGAAATGGGCGTCGAACGGCCCGAGTTCGGCCGCCATTACGTCGGTCTCAACCGGGTAGTGCCCACGCAGCGTAGAATCCGAACGGCTGACAAAGATCGGATGCAGCGAGAAACCTGCGAGCGCCTGCTTGAGGTTGACGCAGACTTCGCGCGTCAGCGCAGCCGCGCGTTTCGCATCTAGAGCGCGTGTATTGGTGAGCACGAAAGATATCGGCGCGCTGTCGGCGAGCGCCCGCTTCAGTGTTGCGACATCCCAGCGCGTGAGCAGCAGGCAGCCGTGCACGGTCTGAGAGCCGGTGGGGTCGTCATCCAGAACGATGATCCTGGTTTGCGTCCCAGTGCATTCGCTCGCATTTGCGCCGTCCAATCCAGGAAATTGTTCCCGGGGGCAACTGAACACCATGCTGCCAGTCTACCATCAAGGTATGCCGAAAATCCAGATATTGTTCCGGAGTATGCTCCCTGTGTCCCAAATAATTCTTCCAGATCATTCCATCGATCTTTTGTTACAGAATAGATTGGCTGTCTCGGTGGATTTCTGGTTCTGCATCTTGAAAATTTTCTTCTTTTCCATGACAGTTCAGGTAAAAGGAGGAATCTATGCCGACAAGTATAGATGGGCCCGGGTCGAAGCTGTTCGTTCCCATTATCCTGGGAACCGGTATTCGGCTCAAGGATCTTCCGGGCAAGGGATTACCGGAGGATATGGCGGCATCCCTGCCCTGCGCGCCGGAGGGCGAGTGTATCTGTTGGGGAATTCCATTCATCGTGGACGAAGTGGTTCCGGTCACCGGGGAATCCTTCGTCCTCGATTTCGAGCCATTTTCAGCCAGATGGATCGTTTACATGCATACCTCGGATGTTCGGCCTCTTGAATGGAACGAGGACGGATTTCTTTCTCCAATGCGGGGATACGGCCGGCTGAACGAACATGCAGCCAACTACGAGGTACGTTACGACGACGGTACGGTCGAAGTCGCGGCACTTCGGCGGAGGCATCAGGTGGGCGCTTTCCGGCGACCCTGGGGCGAGAACTGCTTCGAATGTGTAAGCGCAACGAAACCGCGGGCGATCCGTGCTCACCACGAACAGGTGTACCCGGAATACGGGATTAGCCAGACGAGGGTGAGCTCGGCGGACAGCGGCACATGGGTCAACTGGCTGTACGCGTGGGAAAACCCGCACCCCGAGAAACAGGTTGTGGCACTCGCCATCACTCCGGTTTCAGGAACGATGATACTCTTCGGTGCAAGTTACGGCAACTTAAGCGATCATCCGCTTCGCTGGAGGGTACGGCGGAAAGCCATACTCACCCTCCCGGAAGGAACGGTGTTTCGCCCCGCTCTGGATGGGATGGGCCTGTTTGTGCAGGTTCAACTCGACCTTGGACAGGTGATTTCGGCCGGCCTGAAAACGGACTATCCCGGCAAAGCCGTAGCTATAAACGCCTGGGAAACACCGCGGGCGGAATCTGACCGTGGGGTGCAACGGGACTTCGAGTCTGCCGGCCGCCTGTGGGATGAGAGTTACAACAACCAGCTTCCAGGGATTTCCCGGAACCAGGTGCTTATCGAGTATACCTCGCACCCGGAGGCTTGCTTCCACCTGTGGGACGGGCGTGTGGTACCCGTAGCCGAGGTGGAGCGCGACGTACGAGCGGGAGAGACCGGCCCCGGTGGAGACTCCGCCGGACGCTACGATGCCAGGCGTACAGCATTGCCGCTCGAACCGGTCGCCCCGGCCGAGCGGCGGGTCGTCCTCCGGGTGGTGGAAAAAGGGTCTAAGAAACCGGTACCTGTCAAACTTCATGTTCATGGTGAGGCGGGAGAGTACCTCGCTCCGGTAGACAGACACAGGCTTCCCAATGCAGCGTGGTTCGAAGACTACAGCGTGGATTTCGCCCACAGGAACCTCCACTACTGCACCTACATTTGCGGCGAGACGGTGATCAATGTTCCTCTCGGCTGCATCTATATAGAGATTTCCAAGGGCTTCGAGATAAAACCTGTTCGAAAGACGTATACCATCGACAACCACACGGCCGAGGTGGTCATCGAGCTTGAAAGGGTGCTCGACTGGAGGGAGAAAGGATGGGTCAGCGCCGATACCCATGTTCATTTTCTGTCGCCTGTCTCGGCCCTGTTGGAAGGTTCCGCCGAAGGAGTGAACGTTGTAAACCTCCTCGCAAGTCAGTGGGGAGAGCTCATGACCAACGTCGGCGATTTCGACGGGAAGACCACCTGGGGGTCGAGGGAGACCGGCGGAGACGGTGAGTATCTCGTGCGTGTCGGAACGGAGAACCGACAGCACATTCTCGGTCATATATCGCTGCTCGGGTACAAAGGGAAGATCATCGCACCGATGACGACGGGCGGCCCGGAAGAATCGGCTTTAGGAGATCCGGTGGAAATACTGCTCACCGAGTGGGCCAGGCAGTGCAGGCAGCAGGGCGGGGTGGTTGTCCTGCCGCACTTTCCAGATCCAAGGGCGGAGCACGCAGCTTCCGTGGTCTGTGGGGATGTAGATGCCCTGGAGATGACGTCCTGGGGAGATTTGTACAACGGGATAAATCCCTACTCCCTGTCGGACTGGTATCGGTATCTGAACTGCGGATACCTGGTCGCAGCGGTGGGGGGCACAGACAAGATGTCGGCAGATACTGCGGTGGGCACAGTGCGTACCTACGCCCGGGCGGGCAGGGAACTGGAGTTCACATACGAAGCGTGGATGGACGCGGTACGAAGGGCGGAAACCTTCGTAACGTACGGTCCCCTTCTCGAGTTTTCCGTCGAAGGAAAGCCTATGGGAAGCAGAATCAGCCTCGGTCCGAAAGGGGGCACACTCGAGGTTTCCTGGGAAGTGGCGAGTGTCACAATCCCCCTGTCCAGGGTTGAGTGCATCGTAAACGGCGAGATCCGGGCAAGTAAGGTAGTCGACAGGTGGCAGGATTCAGGTTCATGGTCCGTGAAAGTCGACCGGAGCTCATGGATCGCCCTGCTCGTGCGGGGGCATTACCCCGATAAGCCCGAAATCGTAACTGCCCACTCGTCTCCCGTTATGATCGAAGTTGCGGGCACTCCCTTCGGAGCGGCGGCGGATACCCTTACGATCCTCGAACAGATCGAAGGCGCCCTGGCATACCTCGAGGTGTTGGCGACGAGGGTTGAGACTAAGCGATACAGGGAAATGAGGCTTATTCTCGAATCCGCACACAGGAAAATACATAACGGCATGCACAACCGCGGCTGGTTCCACGATCATACGCCGGTAATGGATCACCCCGAGCATCGCTGAACG
Source organism: Spirochaetota bacterium (assembly GCA_040752435.1). Lineage (GTDB taxonomy): Bacteria > Spirochaetota > Spirochaetia > SPDA01 > JBFMGN01 > JBFMGN01. Next base: position 3,747 of record JBFMGN010000013.1, on the reverse strand, counting down.
GGCGGAAAGTGTCTGTATTTTTCCACCCATCATAAGCAAGACAAAATCCGCATGGTAAGTAGATAAAATTATTGTATTATCAGCCACAACTCTGATGCACAATGACTTGACCTGAAAACAGATTTTAAAAGGGAAACTTATGGCTGTAAAAATACAATTTCTTGGCGCGGCTGCCTATAGAATCACTACCGGGACCGGAAAAGTCATACTGATCGATCCTTTCCTGGACAAGAATCCGGTAAGTCCCGTTAAAGTAGACGATTTGAAACAAGTAGATCTTGTTCTCGTCACCCACCTCGCCTTCGACCATCTGGGCGATACCGCTGTAATAGCGAAGCAGTTCGGCTGCCCCGTATTTTGTGGAGCCGAAGTACAGTACTGGCTGATGCGAAAAAACATTTCCCAGTCCCAATTACGGGCCATGTGCTGGGGGCTTCAGCTTGTCGAACAGGACATCAGGGTACGGGCGGTTGCAAGCATGCACACCTCGGCTGCGGTTCTCGACGACGGTCAATTCATCTCCGGTCCCCCCATGGGGTTCATCGTGTACCCCGAGCCGGGAATACGGGTTTACCATTCGGGCGATTCGGCGATTTTCAGCGATATGAAGCTGATCGGAGAACTATACCGGCCGAACATCGTTCTTATTTCCTGTACACTCCCGCCGGCGGAGTTCCTGGCATCGTATGGCTACGGTAAAATCCACGCCAATGAAATGACGGCGGACGAGGCGGCGTTGGCCGCCCGATGGTTACGAGCAGAATATGCTCTCTCGAATCATTATTTCACTGCCAGAGGCAACCGGGATGTTGACCGTTTTACGACAATACTGAACTGCCTTCATTCGGACGAATCTCCCCCAGTCAGGCCGGTGGTCCTCGAACCGGGGGAAGTTTTTACCTATCCGCCGTCGGGAACCGGTCATGAAAACGGTTAGAGAGAATTGTTCGCTACCAGGGAGCGAGTACGAGAGGCGGTTGAGAGTTGTCCGCCGGGGTATGGATGAAAACGACCTTGACGCATTGATAGTCTATTCGTGGAAACGCGGGCAGGTGCGCTATATTTCCGGCTACCAGCCGGATTATGTGGCGAATGTTGCCATGGTGGTCGTACCGAAAGAGGGGGAACCGGTCCTTCTTATCAGATTTCCCTTCGATCTGGAACGGGCGAGGAGATGTACCTGGCTCGAAGATGTCCGGGTGAGCGGGGATTGGAGCGGTTTCGTCCGGGATTGCAGGCAAATATTGACCGAAAAACGGATTGACGAAAGCCGTATAGGGCTTATAAGCGGTGATTTCGTTGTCAACGAGATGCCGTTCACGTTGTACCAGGCACTTACTTCTTCGATGCCCGGGACATGTTTTATCCCCGCGATCTCCATATTCGAAAAAGCGAGACTCATTAAAAGCGATACGGAGTGCAGGTGCATCAAGCTCTCGGCTGAGATAGCGGATCAGGCTGTTATTTCTGCGAGGAATCTCATCTCCCATGGGCGCACAGAATACGAAGTGACAGCCACTGCGGAAAAAACCGCCCGGGAACGGGGCGCAGAGGATTATTTGGCGGTAATCGCTCCCGGGAGCAGCGAATTGATCAGACCACCCGAACCGAGAAGCATAGAGCTCGATGAAATGGTGGTGTTCGAATTTGCGGTCCAGGCAGCCGGATACTGGACTCAAACTGCATGCGTTTTCCACTCAGGGAAGCCGACGGAAGAGCAGCGTGAAATGTATCGCGTCGCCTACGAAGGTTATCGAGCGGGGGTCGATGCAGCCCGTCCTGGCAACACTATTTCCGATATAGCAAAAGCGGAGCTGTCAGTTCTCGAACGCGCCGGATGGCTTAAATGGCGTGAGTACGATCTTGGACATGGTGACGGTCTCGATCACCCCGAAATTCCCGCGATTGCACCGGAAAATGACACCGTGGTGAAACCGGGAATGGTTCTCTGCCTCCATCCGGGACTTCGAAAGCCCGGAGTTGGAGGTGCATTTGTCGGTGGCATGGTCATCGTGGGTGAAGATAAGACGGAGCCTCTGAATTCGGTACCGCCAGAAATTTCTTGAAATCAGGCTGATGATTACATCCCGGCTATTACGGTTATCGAACTTTGCCGAATACATCGACGGAAGCGCCCAGCAGGTTCCGGGCTTCATCCGAAGCAAGGAAAACCGCGGGACCGACCATATCTTCCGGCTGCATCCACCCAGTCAACTCTTCTTCTGTTCTTCCTTGCCGGGACATCTCTGTGACGACAGCTCCGGGGCAGAGTGCATTTACAACAATTCCCATATGCATGACCTCGAATGCAAGAGATTCCGTTAGTCCGATGATACCGAACTTGGACGCACAGTAGGCACCGCCTTCGGGCCAGCCGCGCTTTCCCGAATCGGAAGAAATATTGATGATCCATCCTCGTTTGTTTGCGAGCATTGTCGGCAGTACAGCCCGGCAGCAGAAAAATGTGCCGGTAAGGTTGACGCGAATAACATGTTCCCAATCCCCGGTTTTCATGGCGACTATCCGGTCGGGCCGTATCGCGCCTGCATTATTGACAAGGACATCGATGGTTCCAAACTCCTTCAGCGTCAGCTCGACCAGATGTTCCACCTGGACCTCGTCGGTAACATCGGTTTGTACCGCCAGGCTTTTACGCCCTTCCGACCGAATCTCGTCTGCAACTTCTTCTACCTGTGCCATTGTTCTTGATGCCACGACCACGTGCGCCCCTTCCCTGGCATAACCGAGGGCGACCGCCCGTCCGATTCCGCGTCCGCCGCCGGTCACAATTGCGACCCGGTCACGTAATCTCATCGTCATTCCCCTCCTGACATTCTCTACAATTCTATTATTTCCCGCCGATGGGAGGTGAGCTCTTTCGTCCCGCTTTCTGTGACCAGCAAGCCGTCTTCGAACCGTAAGCCCCGCTTTCCGTCCGACAACCAGATATCGACATTGAATACCATATTCGGCTGGATGGTGAAATTCGACTCTTTCGATAACCAGAGTCCTTCCACTTCGGAACTTCCGCTCCCGTGAGCCGGTCCATAGAGGGCGAAATCTTCATACCCGTACCGGGCAAGAATTGTGTGGTATCCTTTAAAAATCTCCGACGAGTGTTTGCCGGGTGCAATGGCATGAAGAGCAGACTGCATGGCTTCCAGCGCGACTTCCGCGAGTTTTCGCTCTTCTGCGGGCATCCGGCCTATGGAGAAGGGGCGGCACATATTCCCGCAATACCCCATATACTTCGCACCGAAGCTCGCCTGGACAAGCTCATTGTCGCTTATCATCCTGTTGGTGGATCTGCACAGGCTCAACCGGGTATGCGGCCCGGAGCATATCCATCCGGGATACGACCAGCAGCGGGTTTATGCGTAATTTTTCCGCACTGGAAAAAGACCTGGCGAACTCGAGCGATTCCGGGCCTCCGGTAACGAGAACCGCCTCCCCCTTTACGGGTACGATGACACTGGCGAAATCGAAGAACGGCCAAAAGCCTGCGAGATATCTGGAAGACGACGATTCACATTCGCTGCTGTAACTGACCAGGACGTCGATACCTGCTTTTTTAAGCTCGCTTTGTATCCTTCGTATTCTTGCCGTGTATTCTTCTTTGGGTAACTGTTCGATACGCATTGGTTCCTCCGTATAGTTATCGGTATATCGATCATGAACTTACCATTCGGAAAAAGCCTTTCATTCATCTGCCGGCAGGATTGTCAACTCGACTTCCTCCCGGGGATG
>JBFMGN010000129.1:0-7602 GCA_040752435.1 Spirochaetota bacterium | reverse complement strand
GCATGTTTATACGGCATTTTGATTTCGAAATCGAGGGTTTCCAGTCTGCTTTTAAGTGACAAGGAACCGATATCATGTAATGCGCCTGCCAGAACCAGATCGTCCTGTTCCGCAACTGTCAGGTTCAATTCAACGCCTAGACTGTATGCAATATATGCCACCTGCAGGTGATGCTGGGCAACCGAGGGGCTGACTAAATCCACCGCCTGAGATAAAGCCATAATGAGTTCGTACAGTTGAACGTTCGGTTCTTTGATCATGATGTTATTCCCCACACTCAGTTGTGTGGGGCATGATACAGTATATCAATCGATAGTTTCAAGTTTTTCCCAAGGAATTTTCGGCTTTCACCTTCACCCCAGGCAGGCAAAGCATGAACCTGGTGCCTTTCCCCGGCTCGCTTTCAACTGAGAGGGTTCCCCCGTTTTTTTCCGCCAGTTCCTTTGACAGGAGTAATCCCAGCCCCGTCCCCTTTTCCCCGGTCGTGCCTGGAGCCGTTACTTTCTCGCTGATTTTAAAAAGTTTCGCGAGCTTCTCACTGCTTATGCCTATCCCGTTGTCTTTTACTGAAATGCGTATCATACCGTTGTCCGTTTCTTCCCCGCGTATTTCGATTTTGCCGGACTTATTCGTAAATTTAATTGCATTTGATAAAAGATTCCTGACAATTGTTCGAATCATATTGACATCGGCCAGGGTATGCAATTCCGGCTTTAAGTCATTGATTACCTCGATATTCTTTTGTTGAATATTCGGGTTGAAAATTCTAAGGCTTTCGGTAATCAATTCATTAATATCCAGAACAGAAGGTTCGGGATTATACATATCCTGCTGGAGGCTGGCCCACTCCAGCAAATTTTCGAGCAGTTTGAAGAGATTCGCCGCACTTTCATTGAGGGCATCGGCGACCTCTTTAATAAGATCCAAATCCATTTCAGCAACAGCGTCCTGTAAAAGTTTTCCTACACTTAAAAAGCCGCTTAAAGGACCTTTAAGGTCGTGGGCAATGATTGAAAAGAAACGATCCTTCATTGCAATTACCCTGCTTTTCTCTTCGCTGGCGGTTCCCGCGGCCTGCTTTGCCTCTTTAAGTGCCTGCTGAATCGCCTTCTGCTCAGTCAAATCATGAAAAATGCTTTGGATTATTTTCTTCCCTTCCATGGTAGCGATGGATCCGCTGATATGTACCGGAATTAAACGCCCCGACTTATGGAGAATCTCCGCCTCCTGATCAAGGTTGCCGTATATTTCCATCAATTTTTTTAACATTAAAGAGTAAAAATTTTTCTGTTTAAGCGGATGTAGAATTGATTGATGTTCACCGATAATTTCTTCCCGTGTCCTTCCGATTAGTTCTTCAGCGGCCTTGTTGCAATTAAAAATTATTTCTGTATTCGAATCCGTCCAGAGGATTGCATCTTTGGCGCTTTCGAAAGCCGCTCTGAATCTGGCTTCTCTTTCTTTTAATTCCATCTCCTGCTGCCGGATTTTCCTGGCCATAAAGATAGCCTCGGAAGCACGTTGAATGGCCGGGAGCAGCTTTTCTTCAGTTATCGGTTTTAAGATAAAACTATCGACATTCAGAGATATCGCTTTTAAAAGGTAATCCGTGTCCGTGTGTCCAGAGGTTATTATTATTTTTACCGGGGTTTTTCTATCCCTGATATTCTTTATCATTTCCAGACCGTTTATATCCGGCATCACTATATCAATAACAAGCAGGTCAGGATTATACTTCTCAAAAATACAAAGGCCTTCTTTGACATTGGTAACGGCAAAAACTTCCCGCACCCATTCTTGTAATATCCTGGTAATTTCTTTTAGTGTCCATTCGTCATCCTCAACATAGAGAACCGATACATCGATTTTGCTCATTTTCCCCTCAATACTATGCGCAATACCACTAAAAATTTTAGTTTTTAACCCAAGATTTTTGCACTCTTAACCCCATTGCGGTCGAAAACCACGATGGGCTTAATGAATTCCTTCTCATTTGAGGTCCTTTCAAAATATAAATAAATTCTGGTTTTTGAAATTGCCTCATTTAATATACCAAAATAAAAAAATAAGTTCAAATTGATTAGTTAATGGGGTATGATTTCAAGATCGGGTTTTTGTTGCAGAAGAGACTTAGCAATCAATAACCTCCTAGCCGGCAGTCGTTTTTATTTTTTAAAAGGAAAACTGCTTAAAAAATATACACCCAAGAGAATATCGATCTGCGGAGCTTCCGTATTTGACGGTTTCGCCTCCTGCTTACTTATCTCTTCAAGAAACCACCACCATAATCCAAGTCTGGGGTCGAATTTAAACGCAGCTTTCAGAATACCGTCCTCTTTGTATTTCTTACCCAGAATTATGGTTATTAGATCTAAAGCTATTTCAACCAGAATGTGCAAGGCATCTTTATACGATTTTTCTTCAAACAATTCCTGTATGCGTTTGAAACTATTCTGGATATATTTTTTTGATTCGGGTTTCAGATGGCGGCTGTTTTTGAGAATTACATTCAAATTCATTTGAACCTCTGAAAAAAGCCGCTGGAGCTGGCTTTCCCGTTTCGCCGGATCTCCTGTGACATACGGGTAAAATTCTCCCGGCCGGCCCAGGAGGTTTCCCATGGCGATTGCCAATTGTCTCTGAAGTACCGGGTTTAAGGTTTTTTGCATCCTGGGCAGGATTTCCCAGGCGGCTTCCAGCGCTCCCAGTTTCGATGCGGCGATAGCACCGGATGCAATTACCCTTTCGGATTTTACCTCGGAGAATAGCTTAAGCAACTGTTTAACGGATTCATCCCCGCCGATCTTTCCCAGGGCTTCGGCGCAGGACTCCTGCAGTTCTTCGGATTTGCTCGCCAAACCTTCCATCAGGTAGGGGAGAGCTCTCTTGTCCCCGATCCGTCCCAACGCCCGGGCAGCAGGCGCACGTATGGTAGAGGCCGGGTCCTTCAGTTTTTCAATGAGAGCCTCAACAGCTTCCGGGGACCTGATTCTGCCGAGCGCTCGGGCCGCTTCTTCCCTGACTTCAATATCCGGATCATCAAGCCTGCTTAAGACATCCTCAACAACGATGTTGCTCGATGAGTTCTCTATTGTCCGCAGTACCTGAGCTACACGGCTGGATGAGGTCGCGCCGCCCAGCACGCTTATATTGATAAAAGTCCTGAATATTCCCGGCCGGGCAATCTGCCCGACGACAAATCCTACAGGGAGAATGTAGGTGTAATTTTTGCTTGTAAGGAAAAAATAACCGATCCAACTGAATGAGAAAAAACTGCCCAGAACGACTACCGGTTTACGGCCGAACCGGTCCATGACCACCCCCCAGGGACCGACTACACCGATCCATGTCAACTGGGTAATAACGAACATAATAGCGAGCCATGCATTAGGTGCGCCGATGGCTTCCTTTGCGGTTATATACGGTGGAACAAAAGGGGTAATCACATTAATGGCAAATATACAAAGCCCGACGGCAATGGAAAAGAACAGGAAGTTTTTGTTTTTAAGAGGCGCTATAAACGCTTTTAAGGAGATCATCTCGCCAGTGCCGACATGCGGAGGTTCCGGTATAAAGGCATGAAGTACGATATCCAGTAAGCCGGCGACACCGCTGATTGCAAATACGAGTGCATATATATAAAAAATATTTTGATCCGAGAATATATCCAGGACAGTCGTTACACCGAAAAACCAGGCGATATTAACGGCGTAGATAATCGCCGAGCGCCTTCCAAAAAAAGTCGCCCGGTTTTTTTCAGGAATAAGGTCGGCAATCCAGCTCCACCAGCCGGAGGCACTGCTGTTGGCAAGGATCCAGCTTAAGGCCGTGGTATAAAAAATTATTTTTATTCCGGTATCTCTGTTACCCGATTTTGCCAGTACAAGGGCTGCCACTGCCAGGGCAAGACCAAGAAGCCGGTGAAGAATATTGGCAGCCATCCAGAAAGGTTTGCGGTGCGAAAAGTATCCGTAGATGAAGATGGAGATTAAATGAAAGATTCCTGAAAATTGGATTATCCCCACCAGCAGTCCCAACTGGCCGGATGAGGCTCCCAGCAGGTTTTTGAAAAATACGTTGAAAATGGACTGGGGGGAACACACCGTGACCCACATGGTACCCATCGTACCCAGAGCTATGTTCAGGTTCATGGCCGAATTAAGCTGTTTCTGAGAAATTCGTGTTCCGCTGCGTGTTTTATTGTAGATCATCGAGACAATGGATTAGCTTATCAAAAAATGTCAGGGATTACTATGCCCAGGAACGGAATATACCAAATAGAGAAAAAAAGAAGCTGTACGAGTCACGAATGGCCGCTGGCTCGTACAGCTTTTCACGTATATATTTTAAAAGGAGGTTTCAATATTATAAACACTTTTATAAGCATAAAGTTACAAAAGGAATACACTTTTTCCTGTTGCGTCAAAGCTGTTATCGTAGTTTTGTACGAAACATGTGAAATTTTTAGAGGAATAGCTTGTAAAATACTTACACTAGACTTAAAAATTCGCCTATAATCACCGGCAATGAAGTCTATATTTGATAGAGTTATCGACCGGCGAGGTACAAATTCTTTAAAGTGGGACAATATGAAAATGGTTTTCGGGAGGAATGATCTGTTTCCCCTTTGGGTAGCGGATATGGACTTTGAAGCTCCCGAGCCGGTTCTGGAGGCGATAAAAAGAAGAGCCGGGCACGGGATTTATGGTTATACCTTTGTTGCGGATACTGTTTATGCCGCGGTCATCGACTGGATGAGAAAACGCCATGGCTGGATTATAGAACGGGACTGGGTACTGTTAACTCCGGGGGTGGTTCCCTCAATTTCCGTAGCGATAAACGCTTTTACCGAACCGGGTGATGGTGTGATAATTCAGTCCCCGGTATATCACCCCTTTTTTTCAACTATCCGGAAAAACAATCGCAGGCTGGTTATCAACCGGCTTAAACATAAGAACGGTTTCTATTTAATGGATTTTGAAGACCTGGCGGCTAAGATCGATAAGACCACCCGTTTGCTCATTCTGTGCAGCCCGCATAACCCGGTAGGGCGTGTATGGAAGCGGGAAGAACTTGAAATACTTTCCGAAATATGCTTCAAGAATAATATACTCATCGTATCGGATGAAATTCATTCTGATATTGTATACAAGGGTAGTACGCATATTCCGTACTCTTCCCTGTCAGACGCAACCAAAGAGTATTCACTTATATTGAATGCTCCCAGCAAAACCTTCAATATACCAGGTCTCGCAACTTCCTTTGCAATAATCCCCAATGCAGCGCTTCGCGCAGCTTTTGAACAAGAAATGAAACGTTTAAACCTGGGAGCCTTGAACATTTTCGGCTTGACTGCCTTTGAAGCGGCCTACAAGTTCGGGGAAGAATGGCTTAATTCTTTATTGTGTTATCTCGAGGAGAATATTGATTTTTTATTACATTATATAGCAACCAAATTACCCCCTATAAGAGTTTATAAGCCGGAAGGTACCTATCTTGTATGGATGGATTTCTCAAATTCCGGTATTGATACGAGAAAAATTAATAAACTCTTGGCGGATAAAACCGGAATTGCCTTAAGCGATGGCGCCGGTTTCGGCCCGGGTGGGGAAAAATACCAAAGAATTAATATTGCATGTCCGAGAGGGCGCCTTAAGGAAGCCCTTGGGCGAATAGAAAAGATTTTTCATTAACAGCAGTTGATGAAAGAAGACAGAAATGGGCAGAAACACTGCTGCTCTCCTCCTGTAACTTTAGTTCATCGGCGGCTTCTGTACTTTTATTAATACTTACTTTTACTCAGTATTTCTTCCGTATTTATTAAGTATTGTGCAATCCCAATACCACTACTAGAATAAAAATGTACCGTGAAAATCTTCTATTTGTGTATAGTATTTCCGATACTTTTATATATATAAATTGTAAAAAAGTCCAATATATATAAAATAATTACTTGCCGGGTACTGTAGTGTGAGTGATACTGCAATATTAATCATAGATGACGATCCTCTGCTGCTCCACAGCCTGGAGGATAACCTTGAACGGCATGGGTATACCGTAATGACGGCGGAAAACGGAAATACAGCTCTGGCGCTTCTTAAAAAGTATTCCTTCGATATCGTCATAACCGATCTTGTAATGGCACACAGCGACGGGATACATATACTGAAATACGTCAAAGAAATTAACCCGGTAATCGGAGTTTTGATATTAACGGCGTATGCGAATTTAGGCTCGGCGATTGAGGCCTTACGGTATGAGGCGGATGACTACTTGCAGAAGCCCTGCGAGATGAAGGAATTGCTGCTTCGTTTGTCTAAAGTGCTGGAAAAGCAAAAGCTTTTGCTAAGACGCCTTGAACTGGAAACGCAGGTAAAACAGCAGAATGCCAAGCTAACCGATACTGTCCTTGCGCTCCAAAGAGAAATAGCCAGGCATAAAAAAACCGAGACGCTTCTTCAAAAAATCCGGGAGGAGCTTGAAGAACGGGTGCACATGCGGACGGAAGAGTTTATCCGGATTAATAAGGAACTTAAAAAGAAAACGCAAAAATTAAAAGAGACCAATATAGCGCTCCAGGTATTATTAAAGAAACGGGAAGAAGAGAAATACGAACTGGAAGAACGTGTTCTCATTAACATCAATTCTCTCGTACTGCCTTACCTGGAAAAATTGCACCGCTCTACTTTGGATCCTGAGCAGAAAACGTACTTAAGCATTCTGGAATCGAATCTCAACAATGTTATTTCCCCTTTTCTTAAAATGACTTCACTTCACATGTATCTCACTCCCACGGAGCTTCAAATATCCAATTTAATCATAGAAGGTAAGACAACTAAGGAAATTGCGGATATATTGAATGTTTCCGCCAGAACCGTGGAATCCCACCGGGACAATATCCGGAAGAAACTGGATATCAAAAACGAAAAGATAAACCTCCGTTCTTACCTGCTGTCCATCCAATGAACAAGTGTAAAATGGAAAAAATACTTATAATTTCTCCGTATTATTTATGTAATAATTCCGTATAGCCTAACTGTAGTAATTATTCTAAAATATCAAAAACATGAATATTAGGAAAAATTTAATGGTTATGCTATTATTAATAGGTAATGCACTCAAAAATTTTGTTAAAAAAAATAAGATTTTGCAATACTACAATCGAGTCCATTGCAGTCGAAGATCGAAGAGGCCTAGCCTTCCGCAGCTAAGAGCTGCTTCAGACTGTATTATACTGTTTCGCACATTGCGAAACAGTTTCAGTTGAATAGCCTTCGACTATAAACGCAGGGTACCGCAATGGGATGAAGGTTATATGAGCATGTCCGAAAATAACGCCTGGAAATCTCTCTATGAGGAGCTCTGTAGCCGTTATAAAGAACTCGACCTTACGGTGAAGCAGCGCACTAAAAACCTGGAAGATCTTATTGGCGAACTTAAGTCTGAGATTGAAACACGAAAGAAGATGGAAAAAATACTCATCATAAGGACTAAAATCGCCTCAATCCTCTTTACTGAAAATATCGGACAGATGTACGAAAAGACCCTCACAGAGATATTGGAGCTTACAGGCAGCCAAGTCGGCTATTTCGGCTATCTGAA
>JBFMGN010000128.1:0-7609 GCA_040752435.1 Spirochaetota bacterium | reverse complement strand
ATATACTTTTTCCGGCAGAGAAATTGTTTATGATATCGTCTATATTCCTGAAATGACGAAATTTCTTACCCGTGCGCACGCGGCAGGCTGTACGACCATCGGCGGCATGGAAATGTTTCTTCATCAGGCCTATAAACAGTTTAAGGTATTTACCGGTTTGGAATATCCGGCGGATTGAATTGCCTAGGGAGCGAACAGGGAACTTTTCAGTTTTCGCAATAATCCGATTTTACGCACCTGTATATTTACCCACGTTTCTTCCGGAAGAATTTTACCGGTTAAAAGCAGGTCGGAGCCTGATTTTTTAAGTTCCACCGGCTTGAGGAGCAGGCGGCTGGGCGAACCGTCGGGAGCCCGTTCTATTATTTCAAGCAGGTCGGTTTTTGTCTGAAGGGCCTGTTCTATTAATCGCACTTTGCCAAGGTAGTCGAGGCCCTTGGCTTCCGTTTTCTCCTGGGGCTTAAGTCCCTTCTGGATTTGATCCGGGAAAAGAATCAATTTTTTCTTGATCCGTGCCTTCAGTTCATTTATCTGGTCTTTCGAAAGTTTCAGGGAGGCGAGCCGGTCGAGAAGTTCCTGGGGTTCTCCTTCTGAATTGCGCAGCGGCAGTGGTTTTTTGATGCGGCAATTGGTCACTTTCAGTGTGCCTGATGGGCTTATATGCAGAGCGGTCCTGTCCAGGCTGTTATCCTGACCGGAGGCAGCCGGTGTTTGTATGGACGGCACCGGGGTAATCCCCGCCTCTTCCAGCGCCTTATGCCAGACTGCCTGTTCGGCCGGATCCAGAAGATAGACGCCAGGGGCAACTGTCTTTCGTATTAATGGTTTTATTAATTCAGAGTGTTCGATCAGGTGTCTTCTGTCTTCATCAATAGTAAGAACGACTCCGTTAAATAACCCGATGCTTCTATATTCCTTGTCCCAGGAGCGCAGAGAAAATACGATATTCTGCGGAAGAGGGCTGCCGTTCAATGTTTCCAGAATAGTACAAACCTTTTCGCTGTCATATCCATAATTGCAACTGCGTATAAAGGCATGTTTTTCAAGTTCATAATGGGGGCAAAGATCATACCTGGTAATGTTTGAAATAAGTGAGACCACAAGCCCCTGCTCGAGGTTTACCCAGGGTTGTATCATAATGTCAAAATTGGATTGAACTACCACTGCCCTTTTATCCGCCGCTACAGTCTGAGAGGTTTTCCGTCCATCAAGGATTAAAGCGGTATTCTTTTTATATCCTCCCCGGCCCGCTTTTACAATGTAGTCCAGGGCTATGAGGCTTTTTATAATATTTTCTGATTCTATTATATCGGCTACTTTATTATTCAAACTTAAAGCCAGTACCATTTTTTCGAGGGTGGGGAAGGGAAACACTCTATCGGGCGGCAGGCTATTAAGCAATCCATCAACAATTTCAGCTTTTCGCAAGGAGAGAAAATGATCTTCAGGCTGGCCGGAAGCTGCCGAGGTTTTCGCTGCGAGAAAAAGCATGCGCGTACGGGTGTCGGCCAGGCTTAATGCTTTCCAGGCCGACAGAACGGGAATTAATGTATTTTCTTCCACCACTAACAGCCTGGACTGAATTAACGTGTTTATTAAGACGGTAAAACGATGACCGAGGATAGTCTCTTTTAACAAGTCCGGAAATATTTGTCCCAATTCCGCCTCTACCCGTTTTTTCATCTCACCGCCGGCTTTTAGAATATCCGGCTTTTTCAAAATAAAGGATAGGAAAGCTAAAAGAAGCGAATCATTCAACCACGGCGGTGCAGGCACGGAAGCTTCGGTGGGGTGGGACGGAAAGAGAAGTTCCGGCATTATGGCATTTTGCAGGAGTATTCTTAAGAAAAGCGGATTAATCTCGATACTCTGAAGTTCATGATTTCTATAGATAAGGAGCCGTTCTTCCAGGTTAAGGAGATGATGATGCAATTCCAGGTATGGTTTTTCTTTTCCAAGAAAGGTGTAGAGATCATCAACCGAAGGATTCTTAAGAAGGTAGATTGCAGTCAGGAGCATGGCATCTTCCGTATCAATCAATGAAAGGATCCGCTTTCGTATCTCCGGTTTATTAAGGAGGTTTGTAAGGGATTCGATCAGGGAGTGCTTATTGAAGGGGGTTTTTAATTTCCCAAGGTAGTTGTGCATTACTTCAAAAAAAGTAGTCTCCGGGAGGGTCAGAACAATCTTTTTCCACTGCTCGAGCTCTAAATTCTGGGCCCGCGGGGAATCGGAAATAATCTCAGTCTGATTCTTTCTGTTTTTCATTAGAAAAGTTCTAAGACATTCCAGTATACCGCGTATTACAGCGCTTAAGCAATGGCTGGAATCGGGCTGTTCAGGTATCGGCTTGTTTTATCATTTCACGGTGCCAATCCAGAAGCCAGGCTTCCGCCTCCAGGTCATCACCTTCTACATCAGCGAGAATTCTTAATATCGGTTCCGTCCCCGAAGCGCGCATCCAGATGAAGGCTTTATCCCGGCCGTCTTTGTCGTAAAAAAGAATTTTAAGGCCGCCTTTTTGCCGGCCGCTCTGGAAGGAATGTCCCAGGCCTGTTTTTGTCTTAAGTCCTTCGTAGTTTTCTTCCCGCCAACCGCTTATTTTCAACCGCTCCCATAGAAACGACCGTTTCCGCTCCCACTCCCGTAAAAAAATTTCCTCGTACTTTGTTTTGAGCAATGCAGGCTCAGTTGTGGATATTTTCATCATTGCCCTGGGCTCATATACACTGGTAGTCACGAAACGGGGAAGGGTCGCGATCACAGATTGGAGGGTGAAATCGGGTGTGTAAAGCTCCAGACGGCCGCTTTTACGGCACCATAGCTCAAAAAGGCCGGGTTTCCGGGCATCGGATGTAAGGAGCAGCAGTTTAAGAAACGCGCAGATTGTATTCAGCGGATCCCGGACTGCGGCTGGATGGGTGATATTGCCGCCGTTGGAGCCCTCGCCAAGTATCCTGACCAGGTAACCTTCTGAACGCAGTTGCCTGGCAAGGTTCACAACATTGGCCTCACCGACCTCAGACCTGAATACGGAAACTCCGAAACTCTCTGCTATGCGGTCGACCCTCATGGATGTGGGCCCGTTTACGACAACTGCTGCCTTTTGTTCAAGTCGGTCTTGTTTTGAATAAGTTAGAAGTCCCATATAGACGAGGTAGGAAAATTCCGCCAGGACGGAGAGGGCAAAAACCTCCTGAGCCTCGAGGCTTCTTGCCCTTCCGGAGCTGTTTCCCAGGTAGACGATGTTGCCCCGGTCGCCGTCATTATCGGGCACATATCCAAGTATAAACGATGGATCCTCTCGGTGGGATTTCTCCAATTCTTCCCGGCACAGGTCGAGAGAACCGCCCTCAGGAACAATTCGATGGACAATTTCTCTCGGTTTCCCGTTTATTAGCCTCACTTTTACATTGAGAGCATTGAGAAAAGCCTTGTCAATCGATAGGGTACGTGCACTTCCGTTAAGCTCCGCGATAATACCAATGCCGGCGGCTGCGGCTTTTGTACGCAGGGATAAAAAGACTGCCTTTTGTTTTTTGGCATCACTTAAGGCTGTAACCACCTCTTTCGTAAAATTTGCATAGGCCTTCCTGGCTGCCAGTTTCCAGGTATCTATTTCTGAATAAATTGAGCGCAGAATAGCCGGATCCGCAGAGTCGGCCAGTGTCCGAATTTCCTTCAATTTCCACGGAGAACCCACGGTTTCTTTCAGCTCACGGATCAAGATTTCCGAATCTTCCCCTCCGATCACACCACCGTCATTGAGGCCGAACTTTATACCGTTATGCCCAATGGGGTTGTGGCTGGCAGTGATATATACGAATCCGTCGGGCTTGGGGAATTTCTTTTCAGGCATACGAACGTAGGCCATAATTTCCGGTGCAGCGGTAATAAACAGAAAACGTACATTGAAACCCATGGCGATAAATACCCGGAGCATCACATCGGCGATTGAAGGACCACTATACCTGCTGTCGGTGCCTGCAAGGATTGTCGGTTTTAACTTTTGGGCTTTGTTTTTCAGGAAACTCCCCAGTACATACGCCATTGCAGCTACTATTTCTTTGTCGTATAAAGCTATCTCCGCACTGGTGCTTTCTTCATCCCCGCCGGAGGCGAATACTTTTCTCCATCCTGCCGCGGAAAGTATGAAAGCGGAAAATGCTTTCTCCCGTAATTCTTTCTCAAGTGATTCCCCGGCTGAAGCATGGCTGCCTTCAAGATTGGCGGAAAATGGCCTGGCGTCGGGATCTGAAAGAGGAAAACCCGTAGTTTTATCGTATATCATCATTTTTTTAAAGATACAGCCTGAGGAGCGATTTCATCAATAAGAAGTTTGACAGTATAAATAGATGTAGGCACTAGAGTATCTTTTTGACCGGTTCAATATGGATTGTCGGCTCGATCTTCAGGCTCTCACGCAGACTGTTTTCGACCTGCGTTGTAAGATCATGAGCCTGTTGAAACGTATACTTATCGGAAATATTAACATGCAGTGTCACTTCGACGTGATCGCCGTATTTATGCACATGGAGGTGATGCATATCCTTCATGTCCGGAATAACCCTTTTTATGACTTCCTCGATCTCCTGTTTAAGTCTGCTATCGGCTTCCTCCCCCATGAAAGTGTCGGCGGCTTCCTTTATTATCGTGAACGCCGCATATATTATGAGGAGGGACACCAAAATACCAAGGACACCGTCGATCCACCAGAAATACCTCCCGAATAGCGCGCCGACTACAATTAATGCTGAGGCGATTGCATCGCTACGATGGTGCCATCCGTCGGCAATGAGGGAGGTGGATTTTGTTTTTCGGCCGGCCCACATTGAAAACTGGGCCAGACCCTCTTTTATGAAAACGGAGATTAAAAATATTACGATGCTCAACAGGCTGAATCGAACGGCATGTGCATTTTTAAGCTGTAGATAAGAATCTTTCAGAAAATTTAACCCCACAAGCCCAAGAAGAGTCCCGATAATTAGTGCAGCAATAAGTTCCGCCCTCCCATGGCCGAAGGGATGCTTCATGTCCCTTGGTTTACCGGATATCCAGAAACCGAAGAGTACAACAATAGATGTTAGAGTATCCGAAAGGGTATGCCAGGAGTCAGCTATCATTGCGACTGAACCTGAAATGATGCCAACCCATAATTTTAAGGCAAAAAGGCCCACATTGATAATTGACGATGAAAGGCCTTCAATATAACCCAGCTTCTTTTTTGTAAGTTCCACAACCAACGCTCCTGTAATGACAGCCACAGACAAAAAAAACCTGTGGAACCTTTTATATTTCTTTGGTCCCACAGGTTGTTTATTCCTGCTGCTGAAAGCCCGGCACCACCATTCTGAATGATCGCCTGCTCCGTTTATTCAGTAATGCACTTCGTTTTAGTTTAATAAAAAGCAGGTGAATTGTCAAATAAAATATTGGGTGGAAACTCAATATTGAAACCACACCCGAAATATTTGCTTAAATACTTGACAAAAACCAATAAAAAAGTTAGATTTAACTAACAAATAAAGAGTATATTTATTACGGATAGCGTGAAATGGAGTGTAAAAGATGACGAAAAGCCTTGAGGACTACCTTGAGACGATTGCAATTCTTGAAAGAAGGGAGAAAACCGCCCGTGTCAGGGATATTGCGGACAGGTTGAATGTATCCAAACCCTCCGTGCACGCCGCACTCCATGAATTAGAGAATAAGGGCTTGATTTCGCATGAACACTATGGACCCGTAAATTTGACTGTAAATGGAAAATCCAGCGCCGGCAAAATACTTAAGAGGCACGGTGTTTTAAAATCATTTTTAACGGATGTTTTGGGTGTATCCGAGGTCTCAGCGGAAAAGGATGCCTGTAAAATGGAACATACCATAAGTGTGGAAACCTTCGAGAAGCTGCTGAGTTTTGTTGAAACTTTTGACCGACAGGCATCCGGAGTATCAAAAGATGGGAGATAAAAAGCGGAATAAAATGAGAAGTATTTTTATGAAAATGTTAGGAAAAGCTAACATTTGTTTTGCACTTAAGAAAATATAGTTTAGAAGGGTATACGGTTAAGATAAAATATGAAGAGGATGGCTGATATTAAACCAGGAATCATTGTAAAAGTCGAGGACCTCGATTCTGGCAGACGTCTTAGAAAACGTCTTATTGATCTTGGTTTATTCGAAGATGAACCGGTCCGGGTTATTGTTAACTATGGCCACGGCCCAATGGTAATTTCAATAAAAGGAACCAATATGATACTCGGACGTGGAATATGTAAAAAGATATTTGTAAAAGAGTTATCAGACTATGAAAATCACGCAACAATACACACTGGCAATAGCCGGACAACCGAACTGCGGAAAAACAACCCTGTTTAATCTGCTGACAGGATCGAACCAGTATGTGGGAAACTGGCCGGGTGTTACGGTGGAAAGGAAGGAGGGCGTTTCCCGCACCGGTTTCGGCATGTATAAGATAATAGATTTGCCGGGGAGTTATGGGCTGACCTCCTACTCTCTCGAAGAAAAAGTGGCTTGTGATTTTCTGGTTGGGAAGAAGTATGACCTTATTCTGAATATTGTAGATGCAGTCCACCTGCAGCGGCACCTTTTTTTAACTATTCAACTTCTTTTGCTTAATCGACCCCTGCTCCTGGTCTTAAACATGATGGATGAAGTCGAAGAATCGGGTAAGTCGATAGATTGTACAAGGTTGAGCGAGCTTCTCAATATTCCGGTTCTCCCGTTTGTCGCCACGAGCGGCAGGGGTATCGATCAACTATGGCGGAAAATCAGGGAGAAGACCGAAAACGATATTGCCCTTTCCCCCTATGGAAGTGAGAGAAAGTTCCCACACGGTTTCTATGATACTGTGCAGCAGGGTGCTCAAGTTCTTCAGACCCTTCAATTCCCGGAATTTATCGCTTTACGGTTTTTTGAAAAAGACAGCGAGGTCGAAGCGTTATTAAAGGAAAATCATCCTGAAAAATACAAGGAAATCTTAGAAATTCGTACTGCGGTTGAAAACCGCGGGGGAATCGAATCCGAGAAGGCTGTTTCGAACTGGATTTATGGCATGGCGAAAGGGATAGAGCAGGAAGTAGTTCGTATTAAAACTGATTCACTGTCTTTTAAAGCGAAGGTTTTTCAAAGGGTTGATAGGCTGGCGTTGAGTCCTGTAACGGGCCCTCCCCTGTTTCTTTTTATACTGTTTATCACTTTTCAGTTGACCTTCGTTTTAGGAGATCTTGCTATCTCTCTCCTTGAGCAAGGCTTTACGCTCCTTAAGACAGCCGCGGGAAGAATCTCGGTTCCAGCCCTGTCGTCATTTATTACGGAAGGGGTGCTTGGGGGAGTGGGGAATGTTTTACTGCTTATACCGTATGTTTTTACAATTTTTGTTATTCTTTCGATTCTGGAAGATTTCGGCTACATGGCGCGCTCTGCCTTTGTCATGGACCGGTTTATGCACCTGCTCGGACTGCATGGAAAATCTTTTATTTCCCTTGTCATTGGATTCGGCTGCAATGTCCCGGCCATTATGGCGGCTCGAACTCTTGAGTCGAGAACGGAGCGGATAAAAACCATCCTTATGGTGCCTTTCATGTCCTGT
>JBFMGN010000127.1:0-7641 GCA_040752435.1 Spirochaetota bacterium | reverse complement strand
ATTACAAAGGTGGCACCCAAAGGGAGCAGTACGAGGAAGAGCATCCAGACAAAAATAGGAATCCCTTTTACCAGTTCCCGGGGTGCGCTGTACCGTTCCTGCATGCGCATGACTATTCCTCCCCGCTGGAATATTTCAGCAGATCCTTCTCTTCGGAGCGCGGGAAAATAATGATATTTTCCGCTTTCCAACCGATTTTAACCCCCTCATTCAACATAATTCTCCTATCCCAGGCGGTGGCAGCGATAACCGTTCGTATTTCCTCCAGGTCTTCGAAGCGGCAGGTTACCTCATAATCAGAACCTCGGAAAACAATCCGGGTTATTACCGCCGGAAGAATATTATCCACTTCTGTTTCTTTCGGATTAATCATTATATTTTCAGACCTTAAGCAGATGAGTATCTCCTCCCCTGCTTTCATATCCCCGGATGTTCTTTTTGCCCGGAGTAGTTTATTTGAAAACTCAACCACCGAAACCCGATCCCGGTCCGAATTATACTTGCCGTACAGGAAATTCATGTCGCCGATAAAGGATGCCACAAAGGCTGTGGCGGGGTTCTTATAGATTTCGTCCGGCGCGCCGATCTGATGCACGCAGCCGTCTTTCATGACGGCGATTCTGTCGCTCATGGTAAGAGCCTCGGTCTGGTCATGGGTGACATATACAAAGGTAATACCGACGTCCCGCTGAATGTCTTTAAGTACCTTCTGCATCGCAAGCCGAAGTTTAAAATCCAGGGCTCCGAGGGGTTCATCCAGAAGGAGGGCCGCCGGTTCATTTACCAGGGAGCGCGCCAGGGCTATTCTCTGCCTTTGGCCGCCCGAAAGCTGCTGGGGAAGCCTGTTTTCATAGCCCTCCATGTTAACGAGCTGAAGCATTTTTTTTATTTTCGGCATCGCCTCCCCAAGCCTTATCCTTTTCATCTTGAGGGGGAAATACACATTCTTTAAAATAGTCATATGCGGAAAAATTGCATAATCCTGAAAAACGGTATTCACGTTTCTGCGGTATGGGGGAATATAGGTGACATTGTTCCCCTCGAGGTAAATCTCCCCTCCGCTTACACGCTCGAGACCGGCGATCATGCGAAGGGTAGTTGTCTTTCCGCAGCCTGACGGACCCAGCAGGGAAAAAAACTCCCCCTTGTTAATTTGCACGTTAAAGTCGGCAACTGCAACGAAATCTCCGAACCGTTTTTCTACTCCTTTCAATTCAATTGCAGGTGCTCCGTTTCGACCATCAGGCATCCGATTTTCCCTCTTTACGAATTATAGTACTCCTTATCATTAATTTTAGGGAACCTCTATTTACTTATAGGTTGGTTCCCATTCAGGGCGCCAAACGTTTGCAACGTAAAGAATTATATTTAAAGAGACAATTTTAAAAATCAGAATTTATTAGCCACGGAAGCACACGGAAATAGGCGGAATAATAGACTATTCAATTATTAAGCCAAAAATGATTTAAATTACCTTTTTTCCGTGTCTTGCCGCGGATTCCGTGGCTACCCAATATGCTGACCCGAACTTCTCGCCCTCGAAGGGGGCTACCCCATATGCTTGCCCTGGCTCCCAGCCCTCGAAGGAGGTTTATATTTTGAAAGAACCTCTAAAATATATGGTTTTTTTAAGGCACTCTTTATTGTAAACAGATAAATCAGAGTGTGTAAAGAAAGTAAAGGCCGGTATTATACCAGCCTTTAGCACTTAAAAAACTCCTTACGGGGTCGCCTTTACTTTATTCCAAAGTTCAACTCTCTTACCCGGGTCCTCTTCCGGGGTCATAATGTAGAGAGGCGCCGGGAATTGGGTAATGTCTTTGGCATACCACCAGGTGGAATCAAGCACAACCGGATTAAAACCCTGGGAACCTTCGGGGTTTACAATTCCAAAACCCACAAGCTCCGCCAGTTCCTTCTGACCCTGAGCGCTGATCATATAATCCATGTATTTCAGGGCAAGATCGAGGGAAGCACCCGTAGTCTCCTTGGTCAAAGCCCAGCCGTCTATCCAGCATATTGTTCCCTGGGTCATGGCATACTGTTTGAACTTATTCCTTATTTTAGCTTCCTCGAGTTTCAGGTTAAGAAGTGCATCGTTTCCGCCCAACAGAATGTTGGCATCTTCCCCCGAAAGTACTCCGAATTCGGAATCGAGGCCGGTGGTGAATGTTCTCGCATTCCGCTTCCATGCAAGAAGTTTATCCCGTACCGTATCCCAATCACCGGCCTGAAAGTTAAAGGGCGTTTTGATTCCGTTGTGGATGGCAGCGATGCTGACCACGTTGGTGGATTCATCGAAAAAAGCCGTCTGGCCTTTAAACTCCGGTGCAGTTAAGACATCGAGGGAAATTGTTTTTCCATCTGGACTTAAGTACTTGGCCAGTTTATCCTGGGAGATCTTACCGGTATTTACCGTTATTGTCTGTGTACCCCAGACAATGGGAACATGGTATTTCTTTCCCGGTGTAACTTCGGCATAGGGATGCTCTCTAAAGAGTTTCCCTACTTTCGGATAATTTGTAACTTTTGCAACATCGATCGCCTGAATAAGACCGGCATCATAATACATCTTTACCCGGCCGGAATCTATGGAAACGATGTTGTACTCGCCGGGTGCCGCTTTAACTTTCGTGAAATGTTCCTCGACTGTTCCGGCATAGGTTACTTTTACTTTACAGTTATACTTCTGTTCAAAGGGTTTTACCCATGCGTCTTCGGCATAACCCTGAAAACAGATGATACTCAAGGTCGGCTGTTCAGCCGCGGGTCTGGCAGCCTCCTTCTCCTTCGCACCGCCTGCCCAGGCAAATCCAGTCATAATGACCAGCACGAGCGAAAAAAGTAATAGCTTTTTCATTCTCTCCCTCCAAATTTTTTATTTCTAAGCAATAGGAACTATTGCCTCTTGACTAATACTTACTTTACTTCTGCCCAGGTTTGATTTTTTTTACTCTCCAGTACGGCATCCAGTATTTTCATCTCATCATAACCGGTACAGAAGGTAGGCCGGTTGGAGTTTTTATCCGAGCCGCCGTTTTTAACATCCTCATAGTAATCCTTAAAAAGATTTAAAACCGCATCATGATATCCCAGGGGATGCCCGGCTGGAAGATTCGCATACTTCGCGGTTGAAAGATCCTGGAGCTGAGCATTTTCAACCAACGTTTCATTTGGTTTGTCCCTGTATCCGATCCACAGCTCATTCGACCGCCTGTGATCCCAGGCAAAAGAGCATTGACTGCCGTAGATTTGGAATTCGGTAGTGGACTTCCGACCCTGGCAGAGCTGGGAAGTTGTAAAAGATCCGGGCGCTCCATTGGAAAGCCTGAACAGAATACAGGAATAATCATCCACTTCTATCCGTACCGTTTCGGTTTCCACGTTCCCTGCCTTTTCAAAAGCGAGCACCTGCCTCTTCGGCTTTTTCCGTTCCTTGATGATGGTAACCAGATCTCCCAGAACCTCGGTCACATTAAGCCCGGTAACAAACTGTATAAGGTCGAACCAATGGCTGCCGAGATCCGCAGTAATATTGGATTCACCGCTTTCCGATTTATCCAACCTCCAACTGTAATCCGTCGTGTAGCAAAGCCAATCCTGAAACCATGACCCCGTCGCCATACGGACGTCGCCGCACTCCCCGCGCCGGATTCTCACCGCCATTTCCTGGACTACCGGATAGTACCTGTAACAAAAATCCACCCCTGTAACAGCTCCCTTTTTCACGGCGATATTTACAAGCTCTTCCGCTTCGCCTGATGTCATGGATAATGGTTTCTCCGAGAGGATGTGCTTTCCCTGGTTGAGTGCTTCCCTGTTTAAAATGTAGTGAAATTTATTGGGGGTGCAGTTATGGATAACATCAATATTTCTATCCTTGATTATTTCCATCGGATCGTTACATGCCTTTTCGATATTAAAACGGGCGGCCGCCTTGTTTGCCAAATCCAGATTTACATCCGATACTGCGGTTACTTTGACACCGCCAATTCTGGCCAGCGCCTCCAGATGGACTCCCCCGATATAGCCGGTTCCCAATAAACCTACCTTTATCATACCGTTCACCTTTTTATTTCGAAGTACACGGATGTACGAGTGCCGGGCGAGACAAGGATGTCGGCAGCCCGGCCAAGGAACCTCTATTTACGTGCAGGCTGGTTCCCATTCACATATTTCCGAACGACTTTAATAAAATCCCGGGCTTTCCGGTCGATTTCCTCATCCGTACTCAACGGGTTGACTCCAAAAGCAGAACCGAGGCCGGCATCAATAACTCCTACGGAGATATTGATGGCTCTGTTAAGGATAGAGTCCGTCTGGGGCAGCATTCCCTTTTTATATTCAACGTCCGTGGGAAATTCCTTACTGTGGAAAGGCGGCCCGATAGTAAGCTGTTTTTTACCAAGTATCTGCTCCATGTTGTTGTAAACATGCCAGCCGGAGTGAGCGAGGGTTGTACATCCAATTTCTTTTGCCGCCTTATCCGCAACTGCCTTTGACGGAAGGAGTACCGTAAGAAGAGTTGCACACTCACCCTTCTCATCGTGTATCTTTCTGAATGAGAGACCGTCGATACCTTTAAGGTGATCTTTATAGCGTGCTTTTATATAGTGAAGCCGTTCAAGAAGTTTATCCAGTTTTC
The DNA here is from genome assembly GCA_040752435.1 of Spirochaetota bacterium. Lineage (GTDB taxonomy): Bacteria > Spirochaetota > Spirochaetia > SPDA01 > JBFMGN01 > JBFMGN01. The sequence continues at coordinate 2,996 of JBFMGN010000127.1, read as the reverse complement.
TGAACTGGGCAAGCAGGAAAGCGGCCGTCAACTCGTTCATCCTGTAATTCTGACCAACTACCGACCGGTTGCCGACCTCAACCCCCGTGCGTAAGGGGAAATGTCCCTGGTCATGGTAGGCAAAGGCCAGTTTGTACAATTCATCGTTGTCGGTAACCACAAGGCCGCCGTCGCCCGCGTTAATTGTCTTAAAAATATTGAAGGAAAAGGTTCCAATTTTACCGATTGTTCCCAGGCGTTTGCCCTTATACATCCCTCCGAAAGCCTGAGCGGAATCTTCTATCAAAATCAAACTATGCTTTTTGGCGATTTCCTTAAGTTTATCCATGTTACAGGGATTTCCAAGCATATGCACCGCCAGGATTGCTTTTGTTTTGGGACGAATCTTTTTTTCAACATCCGCCGGATCGAGAGTAAGACTTTCATCAATTTCAGCCAATACAGGCACCGCACCGCAAATTATTATAGAAGAGATTGAAGCGATAAACGTATATCCGGGGCAGATTACCTCATCCCCGGGGCCTATTCGGCAGGCTGTCATGGCTGTAATAAGAGCAGCGGTTCCTGAGCTTAAGGCCAGGGCATGGTTTACTCCGAACTTCTTACAGACTTTGGATTCCAGAGTAAAGGCTTTTTTCTTGAAACTCGGATCTTTTTCACTTCCATATCTGAACAGATACCGTGACCGGATTACATCCAATACCTCCTCCTCTTCTTCTTTTCCAATCCAATAAAAACCCGGACCTGGCATATCCACCCCCAATTTAGTGTAGTAATCATTCTAATTCTATCATGTTGATCTTCGGTCGTCAATAATTCTTTTAATAATTTAATTAATAGGGTGTTTTAACATCATTTTTATATGTAATTAAATATTTAAAATACATTATATATTTTTCGATCTTCTCCTGATACTTGCTTATTATCAAAATTTTATGTTACTCAATTATGCTGTTTACAATCAAAGACTACCCAATATTTTTACCCAAGCTTCTCGTCCCCGTAGGGGGCTACTTCACAGTGTCCTGGGCGGAATGAAATTGGATTTTTGTCATAAAATGATTATTTTGACGCTAAAGTCAGGCAGAATGGAGTACCTTAACAAAGCCTGATATTAAAACCGAGCAGTTCCGTAATAGCTTTGTGAAACTTCTCGTCTTCGGCTGATACGATCTTGCCCACCTCCTCTGCCTCCGCCTGGACTTTATCGAGGCGCAGGTTTCCGGCTGTTCCGGTGGAGGTGCGGGATGCAATGGAATCGGCCGGGCGCCTGGATTCAAGCGTGCTTAAGTTAAGCCCCACCTCTTTGTATGCATCCCGAAAACTTATACCCCTGGCTGCAAGTTCAAGGGCCGCATCCGCTGCAAAAATATCCGGTGGAAATCCCTTGGCAAGATTCTCAGGGTTAACCTCCAGATTAAGAATAGTAAGATCGGCAACCTTAAGGCACAGCAGGGCAATCTCACTTCCCCGGAGAAACGGTTCTTTCGTCTCCTGGAAGTCCCGGTTATACCCGGAAGGCAGAGACCGGATAATCCCCTTTACCTGGGCTGAGCAGGCGGAAAGGGAAGCGGCTTTGGCCCTGATTAATTCCAGGGCGTCGGGATTCTTCTTTTGAGGCATAATACTCGATCCGGAACATAACCTGGCCGGTAAGCGGAAATAACCGAACTCCGGCAAGGAGAAAAGAATAAGATCCTGGGACAATTTACTTAAAGTTAATACTGCCTGATCCAGGGCATCGAGCACAATGGACTCGAACTTTCCCCGGGAATTATTCGCATAGAGGACGTTATTCTGGACCTTTTCGAATCCCAAAAGATCTGAGGTCATCTCTCTGTCAATTGGAAGAGGCACACCATAGCCGGCGGCAGACCCCAAAGGGCATTGATTTATCAACCGGTAAACCGAAAAAAGTAAACGGCCATCATCCAGGAGCTCCTCGGCAAAAGAAGTCGCCCACAGCCCTACGGAAGAGGGCATAGCGGTCTGCAGGTGGGTTCGTCCGGGCATGGGGACTGCCTTATGCCTTTCCGCAAAAGCAGCCGCATTGGAGACAAGTGAAAGCAGTGTATCTATGATTTTCAGAAGTAATTCTTTGGTATACAGCCTCAAGGCGGTAACTACCTGATCGTTTCGCGAGCGTCCAGTATGTATCTTTTGGCCGGCTTCACCATATTTCACCGTCAGGCGGTTCTCTATAGCGGTATGGCAATCTTCTTCGGAGAGGAGGATCGTAAAGCGCTTATTGATACTCTCCTCAATGATCTCCTTGAGACCCTTTTTTAAAGATGTAAGTTCTTCATCGGTTAAGAGCCCGATAGAATGGAGCATGACGGCATGGGCTATGCTGGCGATACAATCCGAGGGAACAAGTTTCAAATCAAGCTGATAATCAATACCAACGGTGAATTGTTCAATCAGCGCGTCAAGGTCATAGTCCTTCTGCCAAAGTTTGCCCATTTATAACCGCCTTCCGGTGAATAGATTACAGGGCTGTAGTTTCCCTGTCAACGAATTACTTCTGACCCTCCTTTTTCCCGGTTTTCCTCTGATAGTAGCGTCGGGCCTTGGCCCGGTTGCCGCAATCGCTCATATTGCACCATTTCCGGCTGCGGTTTTTGCTATTATCGATGAAAAGCCAGCCGCAGCATTTATCCGCACACTTCCGTACCCGCAGCAGCTCCTCGGAAAGCAGGAGGTCGGCCGCCGACCTTATTACTGGATAAAAAAGAGAATCGGGAGTGCCTACAGCCTGAAATTTCCAGCTAAAACTTTTATTTTCGTACTGGATAGAGGCATTCATCATCGTTTCCGACAAAAAAGTATTGAATACGTGCATGTCCTCCGGGGCCGGTTCTTTTTCGTTTACGACCGATGAGAAAATACGGAAAATTGTCTCTCTCAGATTAATTCCCTTTTTAAGGAGGCTTGCATATTCAGCCGGATTTTTTTCCGCATTTTTCAACAGTTCCGCGTATTCATTGTCGCCGATT
>JBFMGN010000126.1:0-7659 GCA_040752435.1 Spirochaetota bacterium | reverse complement strand
AAGGAATTGGATTGCATTTATGGGAGATTTTAACTTGTGGGACAGGGTCTTATTAAAATCATTGTTCGTTGTGTTATCCATATTATTATAGTAACATGAATTCATCTATTTTTTACTATTATGATAGTCGAATATGGAAGAAAACAGCTTAATTGAATTATATGAAAACTGCACACTTTGCCCCAGGAACTGTGGGATAAACCGCCGTCAAGGTAAACGGGGTTACTGCGGTGAAATTGACATAGTAAAACTATCAAGTGCCACGGTACACATGGGTGAAGAACCGCCTGTAAGCGGAGAAAAGGGTTCGGGTACTGTTTTCTTTGCGGGCTGTTCCCTTCAATGTCCCTTCTGCCAGAATTACCAGATAAGCAGGGATGGCCTTGGACGAGGAATCACCATCGAAGAGCTTTCAGCCATCTTTATCGCCCTTAAGAAAAGGGGGGCGGAGAATATCAATCTTGTGACCGGCACTCATTTTCTGCCTTCGATAGTCGCGGCCTTACATGGAGCACGGGAAAAGGGACTTACCCTGCCTGTGGTGTGGAATTCATCGGGGTATGAGTCAGTCAAAACCATCGATTGCCTGGATCCCTGGGTTGATATATATCTGCCGGATTTAAAAACCCTCGACTGTGAAATGGCACAAAAATTGTTTAAGGCTTCCGATTATCCGGAGAAAGCCTCCCAGGCCGTCCTTGAAATGGCATCCCGGAAAAAACCGGTTTACTCAGGCGCAAAACTTATTTCAGGAGTTATCTTAAGGCACCTTGTTCTGCCGGGAATGCTTACATCCACCCGGGAAGTGTTACAATGGTTCAGTGAAAATCTCTATGGCAAGGCGGTTTTATCTCTCATGGTACAGTATATCCCCCGGGCAAGAGGTCCTGGAAACGAGGCCATACCGGGAAGGACAGTGGACGAAAGGGAATGTGATACCCTTTTAGAATGGCTTAATGAGTATGGAATTGATGAGGGGTTTATACAGGAGGCGGAAACCGGCACCGAATGGGTTCCGGATTTCAATAATGCCAATCCCTTCCCGTCGGATTTATCGCAGGTAGTCTGGCACTGGAAAATGTCCGAATGATTACTCTCCTTAAGGGAAACATTCTCTTAAAGGAAAAGATTTACGATTTACCGTACGAGAGCCTCGAAGCGCGCCTTTCCGCCGCGGCCATCCTGCCCATGAGATTATTTTGCGAAAAACACCTGATGAAGGCGAAAAGTTTCTGAGCCGGAACCCACGAGCAGGTAACTTCCATTTATCTCTCCAACCTGAACAGCGACATTCCGGTAACCGGTTTCCATATCCAGGCGCTCCTCCCCCTGCCTGGTAGTGACAGTCTGTAAAAAGGCAAGAGCTTCGCCATTTATCGCTCCGCGATTGATCTCAATCGGTTTATCCGGTTTTCCAACCACAGCCTCGATAAAGTAAGAGGTGAGGATCTTCTCTTTTAGAGCGGTAAATAATTTTTCTGAGTTAAGAATATCCGCCCCATAAATTTCTCCGTTGATCGCCACAACCACACCACTAACCACAGCTTCCCCAGCCATTTTCTTCAAGACTGCATCCAGGTAGGTTTGAATCTCCTTCAGTCGTTGTTCATCGTCCAGGTTTTTAGTGTAATCAGAGGTCTCGTTGGCGCTTCCCTGGGCAGTGTTGAGCTCATCCACTTTGGCCCATACTCTGGACTGCTCGCCTTCAGCGACAATCGTTTTACGAAGAGAGTTCTGGGTTACCAACCCTTTGCCGGACGTAAAATATTCAGGATTTTCGTTTTCCCGGTTTGGCTGCCAGCGCCCCTGTTCCACGCAAAAAACCTGTAAAGAGAGCGGTTCGCTGTGTGGGGGGATTAATACGTCCTGTTTGACGACCCGGTTCTGCTTTCCGCCTGTGATGATTTCACCGGCCATAAGAAAAAGCCACTGATCGGAGTTGTTCTGGATATGAAGTTCATTCACCAGCGCTCCGGTGCCGTAACCCTGTTCCATCTGCTGCACCAGTTGATTCTGATTGAGACTATACTGGTAAACCAAATCGGTCTGGTTTTGATACATCCATTCGGCGGATGGATTCAAGGGAAGCTGCGGAAGTCGGATCGATTGGGGAACCTCTTCCGCGGCCGGGGAAGGGGGCGTCGTTTCTAAAGCCTCATCCGGCTTAAGGGTTCCGAACTCGGCCACTGTAACCGTACCGGAGATAATCCCTTCATCCAGGGAGATATAGGCTTGAGACGGCCCTTTTATGTCGATCAAAACAGGCCAGACGATTATGTTATTGTGATAGACCGGTTCTCCCAGGCGATAATCTACACCATACACGCAGATCACGACCAGGAGGAGACAGATGACAATTAAGTGTTTTTTCATTGAATTCTATTATAACTCAAATTATCATTATTGCCAATGAAATTCGGCGGGGAACAGGTAAGCCGGCAGTTACTCCGCCCGCGCGTATCGTTTCGGGAAGCACTTGACGAAAACCAGAGAAAGGAATGAAATAAATTGTCGCCTTTAGGATAGAATATCACCTTAAGGAGGATGAATATGAGCGATGTGTTTCAGAACGATATAGAGAAACAGGAGCAATTAAAAAAGATCATTAAGGCGTTGCATGATGGCAAAGCAGTTACTGAGGTTAAGAAAGATTTCGCCCGGCTTTTAAGGAATGTGAGCCCGCAGGAAATTTCCGAAATGGAGCAGAGTCTTATAAAAGAAGGTTTTCCCCCAGAGGAAATACAACGGCTCTGCGAGGTACACGTGGATGTTTTTCGGGGAGCGCTGAAGAAAGAGAAGAAACCCCATAAACTGCCGGGCCATCCGGTGCATACCCATATGCTGGAAAACTTAGAAGCGAAAAAAATATTGAAAAAACTAAAACCGCTGGTAAAAAAGACGGTTAAAGGCAATGGGCGGCACTTCTCTCAGTTCGAGCAGGAATTCAATAACTTAAAACAAATCACCCTCCATTATACGAGAAAGGAAAACCAGCTTTTCCCCTATCTGGAAAAGCATAATTTTACAGGACCTTCAAAAGTTATGTGGGGTAAGCATGACGAAATCCGGGCTCTCTTAAAAATGGTGGAAACCGATTTCCGGGAAAAGAACCTGGTCCGCTTCAAAGAAAATGCATTAAGCTTGATTTCTAAAATCGGAAAGATGATGTTCATGGAAGAACGGATCCTGTTTCCCACCGCGTTGAAAAAGCTTTCCGACCAGGAATGGGCGGACATAAGGCGGGGCGAAGCGGAAATTGGATACGCCTGGGTCTCTTCAGAAAGTTCCAGCGTTAAGCCCGGCAATCTGTGGGATGCGAATCTCGTAGCCCCTGTTTCCACGTCAGTAGTTCCGCAGCAAACTGATTCTTTGAAACTTGATACAGGCGTCCTGACACTTGAACAGGTAAACATGATGTTAAAAGCCCTTCCGTTGGATATTTCGTTCGTTGATGAAAATGATAAGGTGCTTTACTACGCCAATAACCCGGAACGGGTTTTTCCCAGGAGTCCGGCGGTTATCGGCCGAGCGGTGCAAAACTGCCATCCTCCGAAAAGTTTGCATCTTGTTGAGGCGATTCTGGCGGATTTCAGAAAGAAGGAGAGGAAAGAGGCGGAGTTCTGGGTAAATTCCAAAGGTAGATTCCTCCATATCCGCTATTTGCCGGTATATGATGCAAAAGGCGTCTATCGGGGGACGCTCGAAATTACTCAGGATGTGACCAGGATACGCCAGCTTGAGGGAGAAAAACGGCTTCTCGATTCGTAATGATGATCTTTCATAATATAGTCAATCGATTTCTCGTAGGTCAGTTTGTCAAGGATGTGTTCCACGGTTATTCCTATTCCTTTCAGGCTTACCCACATAACCGATGATAACCGCCAACATGGTTGGCATATATCATTATAATCGCCAACATAGATGGCGTTACGGGTCTTGGTTTCGGCGGATGTCATTCGCTTACCAGATCACCTTCAGTTTTGGGTACTTACGGAATATGCTGTCCGCGGTAATCACGGGGTATCCGTACTCGCCGGCGGTTGCGATGATAAAACGATCGCACGGATCGGTATGGATAAGGGGGAGTTCCGCGGAGCGGGAGGCAATTTTTCCTGAAATGGGTACTTCTTGAATTCCGTGCAGCCTGAGGGCTTTTTCGTACCATGCATCCGCGGACATGGGCAGTTCGAGACGTTTTTTTCTCGTTTTTATTGCCAGTTCAAAAGCAGTTATTGAAGATACGTACAACTTGCCCGCATGTTTCCTGATGGCGTTGACCGCTTTTTCAGATAATCGTTCCTGATCAGCAGCCAGCCACAACAGAACGCAGGAATCTAGAAGTATCATGATTATCTCATATTTTCCGGCCAATCTTCCACATCTATCGGCTCCGTAGGATCGCCGAAGAACCGTATTTCCGACAGTTCTGGATGTTTTTGCATGGGATCGGTCACCGTTTCTTCGACCGGTACCAGCATGGCGACGGGTTTCCCATTTCTGCAGATCCTGATTCGTTCGTGTCTTATTTCCACAAGAGAAAGGAGCTGTGATAATTTCGTTTTTGCAGCATGTGTATTTATATCTATCATCGTTGATATTATATTGATTTAGCTAAGTTTAGTCAATAGGTAGTTGTTTCTGACGGCGGCTCAAACGCGTTGTCCCGATATTGAGTTCTCACCTAAATATAATACTTGATAAATCTTCTATTTCGGGCGTAAAATAGAGCCTCATGAAGCGTAAAATCAGAATTAGTATCGTAATACCTACACTGAACGAAGAGCAATACCTCCCGAAACTCCTTGCGGGTATCAAGAAACAGACATTCACCGATTATGAGGTAATAGTCGCCGACGCCGGCTCAAAGGACAAAACCGTTTCAATGGCTAAAGAATACGGTGCTAAAGTCGTTAAAGGAGGCTCCCCGGCGGTGGGAAGGAATGCCGGAGCGCGAGCCGCGAAAGGCGATTTCCTTTTTTTTCTTGATGCTGATGTAAAATTACCCAAAGATTTTCTTAAGAACGCCTACGACGAGATGCAGGATCGTTATATCGATCTGGCGACGTGCGAGTTTATACCGCTCTCATCTTTAAAGCTTGATAAGGTCATCCACTCCATTACAAATTTTATTATCCGGATGACTTTAAAGATTGATCCTAAGGCTTACGGTTTTTGTATTTTTGTAACGAAGCGGCTGTTTGATCGGATCGGTGGTTTTGATGAGACCGTAAAAGTAGGGGAGGATTCCGAGTTTGTAAAGCGCGGCTCTGATATCAGACCTTTGAAATATCTCTATTCAACCCGCCTCTGGGTAAGTGTCAGAAGGTTTAAAAAAGAGGGACGACTCGCCCTGGCCAGGAAGGGCATTATTCTGGCATTTCACAGAACATTCAAGGGTGAGGTGCGGAAAGATATTATCGAATATGAGTTCGGCAATTATGATGAGAAGAAGGATAAAGATAGAAAAGGAATCCTGGACAAAGTAGAAAAAATGCTGATAAATATGGAAGGGGATTATAAAAAAGCAAAAAAGAAAGTTTTCATTGAGGGTATCGATGTCCAGGATGATAAGGAGTATGCCACCCAATCCCGTAAAGAGTTCGAAAAAGTTCTTTCTACGTTTAAAGAGTTTTTTAAACGTCCCACCGAGAGAGAATTATCGAAGAATAAGTTAAAAAAAAGTTTTTAACCTTAAAAATCCAGGATGTAGAGAGGGCGGCCTGTGGAAGAAATTATCGGCGCAATAAACCGGGTGATGGATGTTGATCTTACAAGCCGGCAACTATCCGAAATAAAAATTACGCCAGAAGAATTGGAACTCTTTCTGGGAGGAAAAGGACTGGGCTTAAAACTTTTATATGACCGCCTAAAAACGGGTATCGATCCTCTCGGTGAGGAGAATATTCTGGCCTTCATGCTGGGGGTTATGGTCGGGAGCGGTGCTCCTTGTTCGGGGAGATGGGCTGCAGTCACGAAGTCTCCCCTTACGGGAATAATGACGAGTTCTTCCTGCGGCGGTCCATTCGGTATGGCCTGTAAGACCGCCGGATATGACGGGATACTGATTCGGGGGAGGTCTTCTTCGCCTGTGTATCTTGAAATAGAGGATAAGGGGGTAAGCTTCCAGGATGCGGGTCACCTGTGGGGCAAAACTACTTCCGAAACTTTAGCCCTTCTGAAACTGGGGAAAGCCGACGGTTCTTTAGTTATCGGCCCAGGCGGGGAGAACAAGGTTCTCTACGCCAATATAGCTTCCGGGCACCGGTATCTCGGCCGGGGGGGAATGGGTGCCGTAATGGGTTCGAAAAATCTTAAAGCGCTGGTGGCCAGAGGTGGAACTTACACCATCGTTCCAGTGAAGAAGGAGAAATTTGAAAAACTTAAAAAGAAGGCGGTTAAATTCATAAACAGGAACCGATATACCTCTGTTTTGTACAGAAAATACGGAACCTGCTCCTACGTCTATCCGTGCAACAAAAACGGCCTTCTGCCCGTCAATAATTTTCGCCTCCGAACCGACGCACGGGCAGTAATGATTGCCGGTGAAACTATGGCAGAAAAATACAATACCAGGCCAAGCTCATGCAAACCGTGCAGCATCGTGTGCGGCCACAAAGGTACCTACCCCGACGGCACCCTGCACCAGATTCCAGAGTATGAAACCACCGGTGTCCTGGGACCAAACCTGGGAATTTTCGATACAGAGGCAATAACCGAATGGAACGATTTATGCGGGGAACTCGGTATCGATACGGTCTCTACGGGGACTACCCTCTCCTATATTATGGAGGCTGGGGAGAAAGGTCTGATCGAAACCGGCTTACAGTTCGGGTCTACGGCAGGCATCTCCGGCCTGATCCGGGATATCGCCTATCGTAAGGGTTTCGGCGATGAAGTTGCCGATGGTACCCGCCGGCTTAGCGAAAAGTACGGTGGAGCAGATTTTGCAATTAATGTAAAAGGCCTCGAACTCGCCGCCTACGATCCGAGGGGCGCCTGGGGGCAGGGGTTAAGCTACGCAGTGGCAAACAGGGGAGGCTGTCATTTATCGTCATATCCTGTGGCCCTGGAAGTTTTTTACGGCTATCTGAATCCTTATTCCACCCGCGGTAAGGCCAAATGGGTCAGGTTTCTTGAAAACCTGTATGCGGCGGTTAACTCTTTGCATACGTGCCAGTTTACCGCCTACGCCTACATCATGGAACAGGCGGTGCCGAAATACGTCCCCAAACCGTTCCTTGTTCTTGCAATGAGTTTTATACCCGCTGCAGCCCAGGCTCTCATGAACTTAACAATATACAGCAATTTTTATGAATATATAACGGGGATAAAAATGCCGGTGCGCCGTTTCCTTAGGGCGGGTGAGAGGATACACATCCTCGAACGGTACATGAATAACAGGGAAGGCATTACAAAAAAGGATGATACCCTTCCAGAACGTTTTTTAAAGGAGGGAAAAAGTAATTACCCGGTAGATTCGGTGGTTCCTATCGGGAAACTGGTAAAGGATTATTATAAAGCCAGGGACTATAATCCCCAGGGGATCCCTGAAGCAGGCCGGCTTAAAAAACTTTCCATACCGCCGGATGAGGAGAGCGGATATTCGCTTCATTCCGGAAAATGTTATCCTGGAATCCAGCCGGGGAAAAAACCTTTCAA
>JBFMGN010000125.1:0-7694 GCA_040752435.1 Spirochaetota bacterium | reverse complement strand
TTTCAGCGGAAGAAGCCCGGTCAATCCTTCAGAAAGCCGGTGAGATAAAAACTGAGAAGATGTTGAAACCAAAACAATCCTTTACCTCCGGTGAGATGGTGCGGATCATTGACGGACCTTTCAACACCTTTACCGGAAGCGTAGAAGAAGTGAACACGGAAAAGGGAAAGCTCCGGGTTATGGTGGGAATTTTCGGCCGTGCAACACCTGTCGAAGTGGATTTTTTACAGGTAGAAAAAATATAGAGTATCAGCATATTAAGTACACTTTCATTAATACCACAAATGGAGTAAAAAAATGGCAAAGAAGAAAGTAAATGCCATTATTAAACTGCAGGTGCCCGCTGGGAAGGCGACCCCGGCACCGCCTGTCGGGCCTGCCCTGGGTCCTCATGGGGTCAGCGCGCCGCAGTTTGTTCAGCAGTTTAATGATCGGACAAAAAACCTTGAACCGGGATTGATTATTCCGGTTGTGATCACCGTTTACAGCGATAAGAGTTTTTCCTTTATCACGCGAACACCGCCGGCCGCGGTTCTTGTCAAAAAGGCGTGCGGAATCGAGAAAGGTTCGGCCGAACCCAACAAAGTAAAGGTTGCAAAACTCAGCAAAATCAAGCTTAAGGAAATTGCAGAAATCAAATTACCCGATTTAAATGCCACTACTCTAGAGGCGGCTATGAAGATAATCGCCGGTACTGCACGCAGCATGGGTGTCGAGGTGGAGGTCTAGCGGTATGAAACGGGGTAAAAAATATCAGGACGCTTTAAAAAAATACGACCAGCAGGAACAGTATCCCTACGAAAAGGCCGTTGAACTTGTTAAATCCATCGGGTATGCGAAATTTGATGAAACCGTCGAGCTTGCCATCCGGCTGAATCTCAAGAAAAGCCAGGCTTTAAGGGATACCATAGTTTTACCGCATCAGTTTACAGGTGAGAAAAAGATCCTTGTCTTCGCCAAGGGGGAAAAAGCCGCGGAGGCAAAGGCAGCCGGCGCCACATATGTCGGAGATGCCGATCTTATTGAAAAAATTAAAGACGGCTGGCTTGACTTTGATGTGGCGGTTGCGACGCCGGATATGATGAAGGATGTCGGGCGTTTGGGGCCGGTACTCGGACGGAGAGGACTCATGCCCAATCCCAAAACTCAGACTGTGACCTTTAATATTAAAGAAGCCCTCGAAGAACTTAAAAAAGGGCGAACGGAGTTTCGTTCCGATAAGACGGGTATTATTCACCTGGCTATCGGGAAGATATCAATGGGGGTTAAAGAAATTCTGGAGAATGTTAAGGCCGTAGTCTCAGAAGTGGAACGCAAGAAACCCTCGGATGTAAAGGGTGATTTTATACTTTCCCTGGCGCTTTCTTCCACCCTGGGCCCGGGTGTAAGAGTGCAGACAAAAGAGAAAAATTAAATCAGGAGCTTGAAATATGTCTATCGGTGAAAAGAAAATACAGCAATATAAATTGGATGCAGTTGCAGCTCTAAAGGAAAAGTTTCAATCCGCACATGACTATATTTTTGCAGATTACAGAGGCCTGACGGTAGAACAAATAACCGATTTAAGGAAAAAATTGAAAGAAAAAAACTCTGAATTTAAGGTAATCAAGAACAGGTATGCCAGGATCGCATTTAAAGAACTTAACTTTTCAGGGGTGGAGGCACAACTTGTCGGGCCGACTGCGATAGCTCTTGTTACTAAAGAATCGGCCGAAGCGGCAAAAGTACTGTACGAATATTCCAGAGATTTTTCCCTTAAGGTGAAAGGTGGGCTGATTGACGGAACCCTTTTTTCAGCCGAGCAGGTAGAGCAGTATTCGAAGCTTCCCACACGTGCGGAGCTTATGGCACAACTTATGGGCAGCTTGAATGCACCTCTTACGAATTTATTATTTGCCATGAACGGTATTACCCAGAAACTTATCCGGACTTTGCAGGCTGTGGCCGATAAAAAAGCCGCAGCTTGAAGTTATATAACACAAAAAGCGGCATTAGTCTTCTAATGGTAGCACGCTATTGCCGCCAAAAAATCTTTATATAAGGAGAAGATAATATGGCTACACTGACAAAAGATGAAGTTCTTAATGCGATTGCCAATATGACGGTTTTGGAAGTTTCGGAACTTGTTAAGGCAATGGAGGAAAAATTCGGTGTCACGGCTGCGGCTCCCGTCGCGAGTGCCGCCGTCTCACGGGGCACTGAGGCTGCCGTAGGCGCTGCCAGTGAAGAGCAAACCGAATTTGATGTTATACTGAAAGGATTTGCCGAAGGCCAGAAGATCCCTGTAATTAAAGAAGTAAGGGCGGTCACCGGTCTCGGATTAAAAGAAGCCAAAGAACTTGTGGAAGCCGGGGATAAAACCCTTAAGGAAGGGGTCTCCAAAGACGAGGCGTCCTCCATTAAGCAGAAGCTCGAGGCAGTTGGCGGAGTTGTTGAAATTAAATAACTTAAGCTTTTTGTATAAAGTAAAAGAACTCTCATTTCACCACCGGGACCTGTATTTCCGTTGGTCTATCTTTATCATGGGAGGTAATCATGCTTGATAGAAAAGAGCCTATTAAGCGGGTATATATTGGAAGTGAATATGAAGAGGTAATGGAACTCCCGAACCTTATTGATATCCAGCTTTCTTCTTACGAACGGTTCTTGCAACGGGAGACTATAAAACAGGGTTTGCCGTTAATAAGACAGGGTTTGGAAGATGTCTTTCAGAGCGTATTTCCCATCGAAAGCCCCAACGGCGATATGTTACTTGAATATACGTACTATACCCTGGATGAAAGCAATATCAAGCTGACCGAGTCCGAATGCAAGCAAAAAGGACTTACCTATGCTGTTCCTATAAAAGCCAGGATCAATCTGATTTTTCAAGATACAGGGGAAATTCGCCAGAAAGATATCTATATGGGAGATATTCCTCTTATGACGGAGCGGGGAACTTTCATTATAAACGGAGCCGAACGGGTTGTTGTAAGCCAGATTCATCGTTCACCGGGTGTAATCTTTTCCCATGATAAGGGTATCTACTCTTCAAGAATCATACCCTACCGTGGTTCCTGGCTGGAGTTTGAAATTGACCAGAAAAAGGAACTTATCTATACAAAGATTGACCGTAAAAAAAGGGTGTTAGGCACGCTTTTTTTACGGTGTCTTGGTTATGATACCAGGGAAAAAATTATTGCTCTGTTTTATAAGACGACAGTGATACCGGTGTTTGACAGCCGTGAAGAGAAAGAAAAGCTTGTCGGTAAAGTATTTGCCAAGGCCGTTTATTCCAGAGTGGAAGGCGAAGAGAAGCGACTGTACCGGGCAGGGGATAAAATCCATCCCCATGATGTTGACGCGCTTTTACATTCCGGTATCGGTGAAGTTGAGATTATTGATTTTAATCATCGTGAATCTCTCCATTCCGAGATTATTCTTAACTGTTTTGAACGGGAGGAGGTCAGGTTTTCCCGGGATGAATCGGGGTTGAATGAACCTTCCAAGGAGGATGCCCTGGCAGCCCTCTATTCAGTCTTGATGCCGGGGGAACCAATTACCCTGGAAACGGCCGAGAAAGATCTCAATACAATGTTTTTTTCTCCCAGGCGGTATGACATGGGACATGTTGGACGGTATAAGTTAAATAAAAAATTCGATTATGACCCCCCCATGGTGGAACATGTCCTTGCCAGGCAGGATATTATCAATACGATGGTTTATCTGATAAAGGTTTATATCGGTGAAGCCTATGTCGATGATATCGACCACCTGGGAAACAGGCGCATCCGGTCGGTCGGTGAGCTTCTCGCAAATCAGCTTAAAACAGCTTTCGCGCGGATGGAACGGATTGCCAAAGAACGGATGTCTTTGAAAGAGACGGACACTATTAAGCCTCAGGACCTTATCTCAATCAAACCCATTGTCGCAGTCATAAAAGAATTTTTTGGATCAAGCCAGTTGTCCCAATTTATGGATCAGGTGAATCCGCTCTCAGAACTCACCCATAAGCGCAGATTGAATGCCTTAGGCCCCGGCGGCCTTTCCAGGGATAGGGCCGGCTTTGAGGTGCGGGATGTCCATTATACCCATTATGGCCGCATGTGCCCGATAGAAACCCCGGAAGGTCCTAATATCGGGTTGATAGTCAGTCTTGCAAATTATACCAGGGTAAACGAATATGGTTTCCTGGAAACTCCTTACCGAAAGGTTGTAAAGGGGAAAGCGACACGCCATATCGAATATCTCTCCGCGATGGATGAGGAAAAATACTTTATTGCTCAGGCAAATGCCCCAATAGATAAGAAGGGCAACTTCAAGTCTAAACTGGTCTCGGTCCGAAAGGGTGGAGATTATACGACAAAAAATCCAGAGGATATCCAGTACATGGACGTTTCGCCGAAACAGGTAATTTCGGTCTCCACATCCCTCATTCCGTTTCTGGAGCACGACGATGCAAACCGGGCCCTTATGGGATCAAACATGCAACGGCAGGCGGTGCCTCTGGTCTTTCCGGAACCGCCCCGTGTCGGCACCGGGATGGAAGCCAAGACGGCATACGATTCCGGGGTGCTTGTGAAAGCCCGCCGGTCTGGAACGGTAGAATACGTAACTTCCCGCCGCATAATAGTAAAGCCGGATGGTATAAAAGATAACAAAGAGCGGGACGAATATGAGTTGATCAAATTCCAGCGCACCAACCAGGATACATGTTACAACCAGAAACCTCTTGTAACAGTCGGGCAGCATATTGAGCCGGGCGAAGTTATCGCTGACGGGCCGGCGACCTGCCAGGGGGAGCTCGCTCTAGGCCGGAATGTGCTGGTAGGATTTGTACCATGGAATGGTTATAACTATGAGGATGCCATTCTCGTTTCGGAGAAGGTTGTAAAGGAAGACATCTTTACTTCGATACACATCAAGGAATTTTCCATCGAAGTCCGGGAAACAAAACTCGGTCCGGAGAAATTAACCCGGGATATACCGAATACCAACGAAAAAGCGTTGGAGCAGCTCGACGAAGAGGGGATTATACGAGTCGGGGCCAAGGTGAAAGCCGGTTATATCTTAGTCGGCAAAGTTACCCCGAAATCAGAAACCGAAACAACACCGGAGTTCAAACTATTAAACTCCATATTCGGCGAAAAGGCAAAGGAGGTGCGGGATACTTCTCTTAAAGTACCCCACGGTGTTGAAGGGACTATCATTGATATTCAGCGGCTGAAACGGAGTGAGGGAGATGATCTAAGTCCTGGGGTTGATGAAGTCGTTAAAGTGCTTATAGCGACCAAACGGAAGCTGCGGGAAGGTGATAAAATGGCGGGGCGCCACGGTAACAAGGGGGTTGTTGCGAGGGTTCTCCCCGAAGAAGATATGCCCTACATGGAAGACGGTACTCCTCTGGATATTTGCCTTAATCCCCTGGGTGTTCCATCACGCATGAATTTAGGCCAGATACTCGAAACGGAACTAGGCTGGGCGGGGATCCGGCTAAACGAATGGTTTTCAACGCCGGTCTTTCAATCAGCCAGCAACGATATGATCGCTGAAAAGCTGAAGAAAGCCAATCTTCCCGAAAACTCGAAGACAGTCTTGTATGACGGATGTACGGGTGTGTCCTTTGAAAATTCGGTCTTTGTCGGGCATGTCTATATGATGAAACTCCATCACCTGGTGGATGATAAAATGCACGCCCGCTCCACCGGCCCCTATTCACTTGTTACCCAGCAGCCCCTGGGGGGTAAGGCGCAGTTCGGCGGCCAGAGGCTCGGTGAAATGGAAGTATGGGCTTTAGAGGCATACGGAGCAGCCAACACGCTGCAGGAACTTTTGACAATTAAGTCTGATGATATGGCAGGCCGCGCTAAAATCTACGAAAGCATCGTCAAAGGCGAGCCTGCATCAGCAGCAGGGGTTCCGGAGTCCTTCAATGTTTTAGTACAGGAATTGCGGGGTCTCGCCTTGGATATTTCCATTTACGATTCCCGAGGCAAACAGATTCCATTAACGGAGAGAGACGAGGAATTAATTAACAGGCAGGGAAGTCATTTTTAAGCAGGAAGGAAAATTATGAGAGACATTCAGGATTTTGATAATATACTTATAAGATTAGCGTCACCGGAGCAGATCCGGGCATGGTCTTATGGGGAAGTAAAAAAACCTGAAACCATAAACTACAGGACATTACGGCCGGAAAAGGACGGTCTGTTCTGTGAGCGTATTTTCGGAACAACCAAGGAATGGGAGTGCTATTGCGGCAAATTTAAATCAATCCGCTACCGGGGCGTTATCTGTGACCGCTGCGGGGTGGAAGTTACCCATTTCAAAGTACGGCGCGAACGGATGGGACATATTGAGCTTGCCTCCCCTGTTTCCCATATCTGGTATTACAGATCTGTACCCTCCCGCATGGGTCTTTTACTGGATCTTTCCATCGCTTCACTGCGAGGAATCCTCTATTACGAGAAATATATCGTTATTGATCCAGGAGATACGGATTTGAAAAAGATGGAACTCTTAAGCGAAGAGGAGTATATGGAAGCCCGGGAGCGCTACGGAATGAGCTTTACCGCCGGGATAGGTGCTGAAGCTATCAGGACTCTCCTGGAAAACCTCGACCTTGATGCGCTATCGGCTGAACTGAGGGCCAAAATGATTGAAAAGGGGCCGAAGGCGGATAAGCGTCTGTTAAAGCGAATTGAAATTGTAGAGAATTTCAGAGATTCCAGGAATAAAGCGGAATGGATGATACTGGATGTAATTCCAGTCATTCCTCCCGAGTTAAGGCCGATGGTTCAACTTGACGGGGGCCGTTTCGCCACCTCAGATCTTAACGATCTCTACCGGCGCGTAATAAACAGAAATAACAGGCTTAAAAGGCTCATGGCCTTGAATGCGCCGGATATTATTATACGGAATGAAAAACGGATGCTGCAGGAAGCTGTGGATGCCCTTTTCGATAACTCCAAGAAAAAACGGGTGGTAAAGGGCGCATCCAACCGGCCTCTTAAATCTCTTTCGGATATGCTTAAAGGGAAACAGGGGCGGTTCAGACAAAACCTGCTCGGTAAGCGGGTCGATTATTCCGGCCGGAGCGTCATCGTCGTCGGACCTGAATTGAAATTACATCAGTGCGGGCTTCCCGCTAAAATGGCCCTGGAACTTTACAAGCCTTTTATCATGAAAAAGCTGGTAGAAAAGGATGTTGTCTACAATATAAAGAAGGCAAAAACCCTCGTTGAGCAGGAAACCCCTGAAGTGTGGGCGGTGCTGGACGATGTTGTGCGGGAACATCCCATCCTTTTAAACCGGGCTCCGACCCTGCATAGACTCGGTATCCAGGCCTTTGAACCGGTACTTGTGGAAGGTAAGGCGATAAGACTGCATCCCCTGGTATGCCATGCCTACAACGCGGACTTCGATGGTGACCAGATGGCTGTACACGTCCCTTTGACCCAGGCGGCACAGATCGAGTGCTGGTCTTTAATGCTATCCTCCAAAAACATACTGAACCCCGCTAACGGCACACCCATTGTTTTCCCTTCCCAGGATATGGTTCTGGGTATAAATTATCTAACCAGGCAAAAAGAAGGGGCTAAGGGTGAAGGTAAGCGTTTCAGTTCCGTCAATGAAGTCCTGATGGCCCTTGAAGCCCGTGCGATCGATTATCATGCATTAATAAAGGTACCCATGAACGGCTCAGTAGTAGAAAC